>JASFLD010000488.1:0-3893 GCA_050118275.1 Gemmatimonadales bacterium | reverse complement strand
CGGCCATCGTGCAGGAGAATGTTCTCGGGTTTGATGTCTCGGTGGATCACCCCCTGCCGGTGCGCGTAGTCCAGCGCGTCGGCCACCTCGGTGGTGATCCGCACCGCCTCATCGATGCCCAGCTGCGTCTCCCGGTCCAGTTTGTCGCGCAGCGTCTCGCCCTCGATGTAGGGCATGACGTAGTAGAGGAATCCATCGGCCTGACCGGAGTCGAACAACGGCAGGATGTGGGGGTGCTGCAATGACGCTGTCGTCTTGATCTCCTGCACGAAGCGGTCGGCACCAAGCACTGCCGCCAGTTCCGGACGCAGGACCTTGAGGGCGACCTTGCGGTCGTGTTTCAGGTCCTCGGCCAGGTAGACCGTGGCCATTCCACCGGCGCCGATCTCGCGCTCGATGCGGTAGCGGTCGGCCAGGGCGGCGCTCAGACGGTCGGTGTCGTCAGCCATCGTCAGTGTGACTCCATGAGCTGGCGCAGCTCGGTGAACCAGTTTTCGACCAGGACGGGCCGTTCCTCCTGCGTTTGCCGGGCGTTTGTGGACGTTGTGGAGAGAAAGATGAAGGAGTTTCCTTCGGGCGTCAGTTCGAAGGAGGTTTGGTAGTAGAAGATCTGGAATGTCGGGTTCAGCTCGAATAGCATCCTCCGATCGGCCACTGAGAACCCGGAGTCAGGACTGAGTTCCGCGGCCATCAGCCGCCGTGGCTCCGTTGAGAGATAGTACAGGACGCGACCGTTCGGGGCCCAGCGCGGGTGGCTGCCTCCCCCGATCGAGACCTGCCAACGGGCCGCCGATGTGGTCGGGAACGGCCGGACGTAGACCTCAGATTGCCCCGACTCGCTGGACGTGTAGGCCAGCCAGCGGCCGTCGGGCGCGAGCGTTGGGTGTAGCTCTTCGTACGGGCTCGTGACGAGAGGGACCGGCGTCGTGTCGCCCGTCAGGCGGATGCCGAAGATGTCGCCACGGCCGACGTCAGTGTTGTCAGTGCGGACCAGGAGCCAGCTTCCGTCAGCCGAATACTCCACGGCCTGCACCAACCGGTCGATGTGGCCGATCACGCGATCCTCGCCGCTGCCGTCCGCCGGTTTGGCGTAGATATCGGTCCCCCCGAGCGTATCACGCACGAAAGCCACCGTCCGCCCATCCGGTGACCAGGTCGCTCCCCGATCCAGTCCGCTAAAGGTGAACCGGGTGAACGGGCCGCGGTCCAGCTGCTTGATCCAGATGTCGCGAGCCACCATGGAGGGTCCGACCGTGACGGCCATGCGGCGGCCGTCGTGGGACAACGCAAAGACATCGAACGGGCCGGTCCACGCCGTGTCGATCGGTGTCGCGCGCCCAGCGTGATCCACCCTCACGAACGTCAGGTCGGGACCGCTTGTGCCGGAGCCGGGGACATAGAGCAATGTCCCGTCGTTAGCGACGGTGAGCTGTGGAAAGAAGACCCGCACTGACACGTCATCGAGCACCGGCACGGGGCTTCCCGTAAGCGTGAGCGTACGGAGATCGAACGGCGCCGCCAGCGCGGCCCCATCGGCACGCACATACAGCAGATCCCCGGTCGGCAGATACCAGCCGCGGTTTGCATCGGCGACGAGCGGGTGCGTCTCACCGGTCCTCAAGTCAAGGACGCGGAGTTCCGAGGGCACGCAGTCCGTGCCGCATGACTGATAAATCACACCGCGACCGCCGGGAAGCGGCGTCGCTGACCCAGCGCCCCGGCCGGTTTGCGGGGTGACCAACTCGCTCGCCTCCCCTCCGGCCGCGCTCACGCGCCTCAGACCGAACGACAGGGTGGTGAAGACGATGGTATTGTCGTCGAGCCAGGCGACTCCGCCGTATCCAAAGCTGGCCGCCGAGTCGGCGAGGGTAACGGTCGCGCCCCCGTCGGCCCGAATCTTTTGTAGTTCCGCCCCCGGCGTTTTGACGAATGCGATCCACCGTCCGTCGGGAGAGAACGTCGGCCAGCGCGCCCCCTCGGTGCCGGGCAGTGGCTGCGGTCGAAGGTCCTCCATCCGACGAACCCACAGCCGGCCCGGGCCCCCCTCGCCCACGAACGCGATGCGAGAGCCGTCCGGCGCAATCGCCAGATTGAGCGACGCGCCCGCTCGGATGCCGACGGAGTCGGCATCAAGGATAAAGTATCGTGCGACTCGACCCGCGGGCGCCGAGTGCGGTCTTAGCCAGCCCCACGCGGCGAGGGCTGCGGTCAGGATGGCGACGGCGGCCAAGGTCGGTGTGATGATCGACCGGCGGACAGGCGAGCCGCCGGGCGAGGCAGCCGAGGCGCTCAGTGAGAAGGCCGGGTTCGTCAGTGCCTCGCTGAACTGGGCGGCGCTGTTGAACCGGTCGGCAGGCAATTTCTCCAGTGCTTTACCGACCGCGGCCACGACGTTCGACGGCACGGACCTGCGCAGGCTCGTGACCGGCGCGGCCTGTTCCGTCACGATCTTCATGATTATCTGCTGTGCCGAAGCCCCAACGTGTGGCGGGTTGCCTGTGAGCATCTCGTACAGGACCGCTGCCAGCGAGTAGATGTCCGACCGGTTGGTGAGATCCTTCTCCGCCGTCGCCTGCTCGGGACTCATGTAGTGCGGCGTGCCCAGCGACAGCCCCGTCTCCGTCATCCGCCCGCCCGCCGCCGCGCTCACCGCCAGCGCGATCCCGAAGTCCGCCACCATCGGCCGGCCGTCGTGCAGCAGGATGTTCTCCGGCTTGATGTCCCGGTGGATCACCCCGTTGCGGTGCGCGTAGTCCAGCGCGTCGGCCACCTCGGTCGTGATCCTCACGGCCTCCTCGATCCCAAGCTGCGTCTCCCGGTCCAGCTTGTCGCGCAGCGTCTCGCCCTCGATGTAGGGCATGACGTAGTAGAGGAAGCCGTCGGTGCTGCCCGAATCGAACAGCGGCAGGATGTGGGGGTGCTGCAATGACGCCGTCGTCTTGATCTCCTGGACGAAACGTTCGGCGCCGAGGACGGCGGCGAGCTCGGGCTTCAGCACCTTGAGCGCGACCTTGCGCTCGTGCTTCAGGTCCTCGGCCAGGTAGACGGTGGCCATGCCGCCCGCGCCGAGCTCGCGCTCGATGCGGTAGCGGTCGGCGAGGGCCGCGGTCAATCGTTCGAGCACATCTGTCATCTGTGCGCCCTCACCCAGTCAAAGAATCGATGGATCATCGAGCGGGACCGACGCGCTGCCGCAATTCGTTGGCCCAATTCAGGACGACTTCGATCGCAGGCTCCCGGCCTTCGGAACGGACGAACACGAACTCCCGCCCACTGGGATGCACACCGTAGCTGGTGGCGGTAAACAGATCGTAGGGATCCGTCTCGAACAGTCGCTCGCGTCCGACCACGCGGGCGGCCGCGGGCTCGAACTCGAGCGTCGCGGCCCAAAGCCATCCGTCAGCACCGATGTAGAACAGCTCGTTGCCGGTGCCGCTCCATTGCGGTCCGTCGCCGCCGTCGGTCGAGACGATGAACCGCCCTCCGCGGCCGGACGACGCCCGCACCTGAATCTCCCGCCGGCCCGATTCGTCCGACGCGTAGGCGATCCAACTGCCGTCAGGGGAGTACACCGGGTTCACCTCGTCGGCAGGTGTCTCGACCAATACGCGTGCGACGCTATCGGGCTCCGCGGAGACCGTCCAGATGTCGCGTGATGACTCGTTAATCGTCCTTTGGTCGAACGCGACCCGGGCACCGTCCGGCGACCATGAGAAATCGGTAAAACCACCGGCGATGCCCCAGCGGCCGATCGAGCGTTCCATGCCCCCACCATCGGCATTCATCCGATAGAGCCCCGACAGGGAGTCCCGAGCCGAGATGTAGGCGACCTCCCTCCCGTCCGGCGACCAGGCGGGACGCGAGTTATGGCCTTTCGTAGTCAAGCGCGCCAG
>JASFLD010000487.1:0-3918 GCA_050118275.1 Gemmatimonadales bacterium | reverse complement strand
TCGACCGGCACCGCCGCCATCGGAACAGCATTCCGGCGGCGCATGTTCCATGTGTGCACCACGGGCGCCGCACGCTCCTCCACCCGGCGCCGGCTTGGGCTGTACATCGCGATGCCTCTCGGACACGTCAAGTCCCGAAGCATCGAATCCGCGGGTTGGCCCGGCGACTCGGCCCGGTCATGCTTGACGCTCGACCGCCGGCGCCCGATGCTTGGTTGGTCGTCTGGAGGGCGTACCTGCGAGCTCGCCTTGTCAGTCGGGAGGTCAATTTACGCTTGCTGGCCTGGATCATTCTCGGCGCGTATCTGCTCACGCTGGCCGCGATCGTGCTCTACGCGCTGCATCGCGGCTGGCTGCTGTACGACTATCATCGGCGCGACCGATCCGCGTGCGTCTTGCGGACTTGGTACGGACGCTTGCCGCCGGTGACGGTTCAGCTACCGATATACAACGAGCGCTACGTCGTGGAGCGGCTGATCGATGCGGTCTGTGCGCTGGACTATCCACGTGAGCTGTTGGAAATCCAAGTGCTCGACGATTCGGACGACGAAACGGGCCGGCTGGCGGCCCGCCGGATCGAATTTCACGCCGCCCGGGGCCTGCGGATCGAGCACCTTCGCAGATGCGAGCGGGCGGGCTACAAGGCGGGTGCGCTGGCCCATGGCCTGGCACGGGCCGCGGGCGACTTCGTCTTGATCTTCGATGCTGATTTCGTTCCGGAGCCCGCCACTCTTCGGAGGTTGCTCCCGTCCTTCGCTGACCCGGAAGTCGGCATGGTGCAGGCGCGCTGGGGTCACCTCAACCGTGACGCGTCCTGGCTGACCCGGATTCAGGGCCTGGTTCTGGACGGACATTTCCACATCGAGCACACCGCCCGGCACGCCGCCGGCTTGTTTTTCAACTTCAACGGAACGGCCGGAATGTGGCGCGTCGCGTGCCTGCGTGATGCCGGTGGTTGGCAGGCCGACACACTGACCGAGGATCTCGATTTGAGTTATCGGGCCCAGATGCGTGGTTGGCGGTTCGTCTACCGTCCGGACGTCCTGGTGGCTGGCGAGTTACCGACCAGCGTCCGAGCCTTCAAGGGGCAACAGGCGCGCTGGGCGCAGGGCTCGATCCAGACGGCGCGAAAGCTGTTGCCGACCCTGATGCGGAGTAGTCAACCCTTGCGCGTCAAACTGGAGGCTCTCGCCCATCTCACCAGTTACGTGCCGGCTCCGTTGACGCTGCTGCTGGCTTGCCTGATCTTGCCGTCGGCGATCTACCGCATGGAATGGGGCGGGTTGCTGCCGCCGGCCATCGACCTGATTCTCCTGGCTCTGGCCGTCGGTCCGCTGGCGCTGTTCTATGGAGCGGCGCTGCGACTTGGCGGACGGCGCGCCTGGCCCGCCATTTTACTTTACCTGCCCATGGTCCTGGCACTGGGAATCGGGATCTCGGTCAACAATACGCGGGCACTGCTGGCGGGCCTCGCCGATCGCCGGTCTGCCGAGTTCGTGCGGACGCCAAAGCGAGGGAGCGCCGCGAGCGGTTATCGAGCCGGGTTCAGTCGCTGGAACGCATTGGCGGAGGGGGTTCTGGCGGCCTACGTGGGTGTTGCCATCGGCTATGCTCTGACCTCCGGCCTTTACCCGTCCCTTCCGTTCCTCCTCCTGTTCTTGTACGGGTTCACGACAGTCGCCGCTGCATCGTTGCGTGAGCCGCTCGCGCGAGGAGAGATCAGCGCCGTCTAGCGATCTGTTCCCAGGCGGCCTGTCCCCACGAGTCGAGCCAGACGGACCGAGAGAGCAGGGCGAAGAACGGGCCATAGATCGCCAGCTTCAGCCACCAAGGCTCCGGCCAGATCCCCACGTTCCGGTAAGCACCCAATCCGTAGTACGCGAGCAGCACCGAGCCACTCAAGTAGAGCCAGGCCGGGTTCGGTCGGATGGCGATGAGCGGGACCATCCAGAGCAGGTACCAGGGGTGCACGGTCGGGCTGAATAGCAGGATGGCCCCCGTGATCCAGAAGGCGGCGCGCTCGAAAGACCAGTAGTTCCGAACGGACTGCGCGATCACAGCGAGAACTATGGTCGCCGCCGCGATCCTGGCCGCGATGGGCGATCCGGTCAGCCAGGCGAGTAGGCCGAACAGCCCATCGTTGAACCGCCAGCCGGCCACGAAGGTGAGAAGGCCGGAGAAGACCCGTGGGCCGGCGCCGAGATAGGGGATGTAGAATACCGCGAGGCAGACGGCGAACGCGACGGAAATCCGAACGACGTTGGCGCTCCGTGCCGCGGCCGGAAGCAGAGCGGTGGGGAAGTGCTTGACCAGTGTCGCCAGCGCGATGGCGGTGCCCAGCCCGAGAGATCGGTTCGAACGACGGCGGGCCAGCCAGAGGGCGGCAACGATGGGCAGTACGCCCAGCAGGTCGAGGTGTGCGTTCCAGGCGACCTCGAGGACGACGAGCGGCGACCACCAGTAGAGCGTCCAGAGCTGCAGGCGGCGAGCAGGTTGAACCAGCCGATAAACCAGTCCCGCTATCGCGGCGTCGCAGGCCAGCCAGAGGAGCTTGAGGCCGAGCCAGCCGCCAGCGAGGGCGGCGTTGAGTGCGAAAGCCAGCTGGGCCAGTGGCGGGTAGATCGTGTTTACGTGGGGGTGGTTCACCCGGATGCGCAGGGCGTCGTCGATGCCGGCCAGGGACGGATCGGCGGGAGCGTAGCGATACGGGTTGATGCCCCTAAGTTGTACCACGCCGTCCCACAGGTAGCGGAAGAAGTCGTCGCTGAGAAACGGCGGACGGCTCACGAGCGTTGCCCTGAACAGGAGGCCCAGGGTGAGTGACAGTGCTAGTGCCCGGCCACCGGCGAGGGGTTCGACGGCGCGGAGCGCGCCGAGATAGAGGACGAACGCGAGGCCGAAAAGGAGCAACGCCAGGCCCGGCGCCGTCTCGTAGCCCCGCCAGGTGGCCAGCGCCAAGTAGACCGCCGCTTGCGCCGCTCCCAGCGCGGCAAACGCCACCAGGTTGCGAGGCGGATCGGCGGTTGCGGAAGGACCAGTCACGCTTGATCGATTCGTTGTCCGTTGCGGTTGTGATGCCGGCCCTCGACGAGGAGGGTGTGATCGGGTCCACGCTGGCTTCGATTCCCGCCGACATCATCGATGCCGTCTGGGTCGCCGACAACGGTTCCGTCGACGCGACGGCGGCCGAGGCCGCTACGTACGGCGCCCGCGTCGTGGCGGAACCGCGGGGCGGATATGGGGCTGCCTGCCAGGCCGCGCTGGCGGCGATGGAGCGGCAAGCCCCTCACGTGGTCGTCTTCATCGATGCCGATGGCTCACAGCCTGTCAACGAACTCGAGGTTCTACTCCGGCCTATCGTCGAGGACCGGGCCGATCTCGTGATCGGCACCCGACGGTTCGGCGACACGCCCGCACACGTCTCTCTGGGCAACCGCCTGGCCTGCATGATCTTGAGTTCGTTGACAGGACACAAGTTCCACGACTTGGGACCGTTCCGGGCGATCCGCTTCGACGCGCTGCGCAGCCTGGCACTGAGCGACGACGATTACGGCTGGAACGTCGAGATGCAGGCGCGGGCCGTTGCCCGCGGGCTGCGAGTCGTCGAGGTGCCGGTCTCGCACCGGCGGCGTGTCGCAGGCCGCTCGAAAATCTCGGGATCAGCCATCGGGACGATACGCGCGGGTGCAAAGATCGTCTGGGTTGCGCTGCGCGAGGGCTGGCGAGCCCGCCGTTCTGGGCAGGGGTTGGCCGACATCGGATCGTTTGTTTAATTATCACCTCTTGGTGCGATAGTAGCGAAGTCCCAATCAGGAGGTAGGCATTGCCTTACGATCCAAGACTCGTCCAGCCGATGCGCGACGAGCTGACGGGCATCGGGTTCAAGGAGCTGGTGACCGCCGCCGACGTCGACACTTT
>JASFLD010000486.1:0-3926 GCA_050118275.1 Gemmatimonadales bacterium | reverse complement strand
AGCGTGGACGTGGTCGCGATAGGCCGTTATGACATAGTCTTCCTCGCGGAGTGGTGTGATGGCACCGATCGCTACCGCTTCCTGGCCAATGTACAAGTGGCAGAAGCCGCCGATCTCACCGATTTGATACATCTCGGCCGTCTTCTCTTCGTACCTGCGACCGAGGATCATCGCGCGGAGCATCTCGACGAGCGCATCCCGTTCGAGCCCCAGTAGCTCCTGCGATTCTTTCGTTCTCGTTGTCACCGACTTACCTGCCTCTGTCCAGAGTATTGGGCAAAACGCGGGCGTTGACCCGCGTTGGTGACTGCAATTGTCCTGTTCACTGAGAGCAGTCCCGGGCTGCGATCAACCGTGCGGCTGCTCGACGACCTCCATTAGCGGCTGCTTGCCGATGGCGCCGCCGATAATCGCGTCCACCTGCTCGCGTGCGTGATAGGAACTGCGGACCAGTGGGCCCGCCTCCACATGCCGGAAGCCGATCTCCTCCTCGCCTATACGCTTCAGCTCGGCAAACTCTTCCGGCGTGTAGTAGCGATCGATAGGCAAATGCCGAGGCGAAGGCCGCAAGTACTGACCGAGCGTCAAGACCTCGATCCCGACCCGTGCCAGGTCACGCATCGCCTGTAGCAACTCGTTCCGCGTCTCGCCCATGCCGCAGATTACACCCGACTTCGTCAGTCCGTCCGGTGCGACGTCCTTGGCGTGCGCCAGTACCTTCAACGCCCGCTCGTAACGTCCTCCGGGGCGGATGAAGCGATACAACCGTTCCACTGTCTCGAGGTTGTGGCTGAAGATCTCGGGGCGAGCTTCCACGACTAGTTCCACTGCGCCCAGGTCACCCTTGAAGTCCGGAGTCAGAACCTCCACCGAGCACCCCGATACGAGAGTGCGAATCTGCCTGATCGTCTCAGCGAACACGCTGGCCCCGCCGTCCGCCAGGTCGTCCCGGTTAACCGAAGTGATCACAGCGTGCTTCAGCGACATCGCCTTCACGGCTTCCGCCACGCGCAGCGGCTCTTCCTCGTCCAATCCCTTCGGCATGCCGGTCGTCACGGCACAGTAGGAGCAGGAGCGGGTGCAAATATCCCCCAGGATCATGAACGTGGCGGTTCCGTGGCCCCAGCACTCTCCCATGTTGGGACAGTGCGCCTCCTCGCACACCGTGTGCAGAGTCTTCGCCCGCATCAGGCGCTTGAGGTTGACGTACTCGCCCGTGCCCGGCGCGCGCGCCTTCAGCCAACCCGGTTTACGACCATCCGGGCCGGCGTTCTCAGGAGTCCGCTCCTGAAGCAGAGGTTGCACGGCCTCCCGTTGTCGCCGCAACGCAGCGTACTCGGATGGGAGGTCTTGCGATTGAATCACCTTTAGTTCGCGCATTTATCGACTCAAGTCACCTGTCCAAGCATTGCGTTCAGGCGCCGTTGCCATGGACCCTTGTCCATCGCCTGACAACATGGCCACCTGTCTAGAACTATAAAAGTTAATACTCTAGCTGCTCGTGTCCAACAGGCATTGCCCTTGCGTTCCCCGTGTTCTGCCCTATGTGTAAGGGTGATGCGATTACAGATGCCAGGCAGAGCTGACCTGTTTGGAGGTTCATATGTCCGTCGAAGTCGGCCAACCGGCTCCGCCGTTCGATCTCCCCGCCTCCACGGGCGATAGGATTTCACTGGCGGATTACACCGGAGAGGGTCCCACGGTTCTCCTTTTCGTTCCGCTGGCTTTCACCCCTGTCTGCACCAACGAGCTCAGGATGGTACGGGATGATTACGAGACCTACCAGAGCCTGGACGCGCGCGTGTTGGCCGCCAGCGTGGATAGCCAGTTCACGCTCAAGGTGTGGGCCGATCAGTTGAAGCTGCCGTTTCCCTTGCTCAGCGACTTCAACAAGGAAACGGCCCGGGCGTATGGTGCGCTGTACGAGGACTTGATGGGTCTTAAGGGTATAGCCAAGCGAGCCGCGTTCGTGATCGACAAGGAGGGCATCGTCCGCTACCGCTGGGTGTCCGAAGATGCGGATGCCTTGCCGAGATTCGACGAGATCAAGAACGCCCTCGAAGAAACACGCTCTACTTGACGACTTCGTAAACCGAGTCGACCCGAGCCCGCAAGTCCACCAGCGCCGCAACCGCATCGGCGGGCACGAAGTCGATGCGGAGATCGACGAGGCGGTCGCGGGTAGCGAACTGTGCACCGGGCCCCACGATGAGCAGGGCTGCCGAGTGCTCGCCGTCTTTCTCACCACCGGCCTCATGGCCGGCCACGAGGGCCTGGAGCAGACGGTCGGTCAAAGAACCGCCAGCGGCGGAGAATGCCTCGGCCATCGCCGGGACCACCTTGTCGTTGTCCAGCTGGTGTCCGGCCACCACGAAGTGATCTCCCGTCGATTGACCGACGTGCTTGCCCAGCTTCTTCCCGCTGAATGCGGCGGCCCCCTGCGGCGACAAGGCCAAGACCTGACGGCTCTCGCGATCCGGATCGGCAGTCAGGCCAACGGCGATCGCGCGGTCAGGAGCCAGGCCGTCCCGTAAAGCGACAAGCACGGTCTCGTTCAACTGCAGGAAAGGGCCACCCAGGACGACGACACCGCCGACGTCCGCGGCGAGGAAATCGAGATTCAGGCCGATGAGCGGAGCGTGACTTGCGGCTGCGACCCCGTACTCGCCGGTGAGAGGATCGCGAGCCAGTACCGCATAGGACGAGGGTGAGGCGGATTCCCCGGCGGGCGGGTGGTGACAGCAGAGGGAGAGGGGGGCGAACGAATTCAGTGCGACGGCAAATAATAGGAGGGCCGAACGTGGGTCCATTTCCCGTCTCCGATTCAGCGATTGCGCGGTAGGCTCGACGAAATAGTTCGGGCGAACTTAGGGTTGCGGGGATCGGCTCGTCAATCTGTGCAAAGGGTTGCGTTCTGAAAATACGGTTCCTAGCTTCGAAAATGGTTTCCCGAGCGCCGATGATGCGGGGACCTCTCGCGAAGTGGGCTTTGGTTGAGAGGAGGCATCGTACAACGTGACGTACATCATCACTCAACCCTGTATCGATGTAAAAGACGCCGCCTGCGTGGATGTATGCCCCGTCGACTGTATATACGAGGGCCCGGACATGTATTACATACATCCCGAAGAGTGCATCGATTGCGGTGCCTGCGTGCCGGAGTGCCCGGTGGACGCCATCTTCCCCGATGACGAAGTTCCGGAGGAGTGGACATCTTTCATCGCCAAGAACTACAAGTACTTCGATGTCGCACCACCGCCCTGATCGACGATAGATCCCGCAGGATGGCTCGAAGGCGCCCGGTGGTCCAGCCGGGCGCCTGTCTTTGTGGGACGGACGGGTCCCGGCAGAGCCTACGAGGGCGTTGAGGCCTTGCTCGGACTTGCGTTGCTCGGATGAACGGCGGGGAGACTAGCAGTGAATGAAGCGAACTCGAGGATACCGGACGATGCGGCTCAGCTCAAACAACGAGCCGAGACGGCAGGTGCCGAACGGGACGGCAAGCAGGAGGCGGTCGACCTCTGGCGCCGCTACCTCCAGATCGCAGAAGCATCGCAAACTGGTGAAGCATTGCTGGGTTTGGGGCGAGCGCTTGTGGAGGCCCGGCGCTCGGAGGAGGCGGTGGATGTGCTTAGCCGCTGCGCGGAAAAGATGCCGGATTCTTTCGAGGTTCACGAACTGCTGGGCCAGGTGTCCAGAGAGACCGGACGGCTGGAAGCGGCGGTTGCCGCGTTTGGACGGGCGGCCGAGCTGGGGCCCGATGAGATACAACCGCGGGTGGCGTTGGTCGTCTGCTTGGACGTGCTGGGTCGGTCGGCCGAGGCCGACGAGGTGATTCGCACTCTCGGCCTGCGTGGTTCTCGAGACCCTGCCATCCGGGCTTTGTTGCAGGAGCTACTCCAAAGAAGGGGCTAGCCCTTCGCTTG
>JASFLD010000485.1:0-3937 GCA_050118275.1 Gemmatimonadales bacterium | reverse complement strand
CGAAGTCCGCGACGGTGCCGTTACGGGTCGCGGCTCCGGCTGGAATTGTGGACCTGCCCCTGGGCCTCGGCCCAGGGGTCCACAAACCCGCAAGTCGGGAAGACTGAGTCGGCACACCGTCCATGCGGATGCAAGGACCGCGCCTCTCACGGGGTTCAGCGCGAGCTGTTCACGGCGGACTCCCGAAGGGGACTCCGCACGCCCTGCGACACTCATCCCCACCGCCATCGGTGCCACTTATGTAGTATTGCCTACCACAATAATGCCAATCTTCATGACTGGTCAACCGCCGGCGAAAACGCCTCGCAATCGCAAGCGCCGCAGAATGTTGCGCTCGCGACTCACAACGCCGCTCGCCTCCGACGCACTCGAGTACCAGCTCTAGCCGCCTGAGGCGCGCCGCATCCCACCGATCCACTCTCCCACTCGCGCTTCTCGCCGGTCGGTCCCATCTTAGGGAGGTCGCTCCAGTGTATGACTCGACGACCGAACTCGGACATCGAGCCGTCGTCGAGCACGAGTTCGCGACCGAGGCGTACCCCAACCATTGCAGCATCCTGTCGCTCCATCGTTTGCCCGATCGAGGGCGCGCGAACAGAGAGAGGAGACCGGCATGCCGCACAGAGACATCTCCCGTCGGCACTTCGTGAAGACGGGCGTCGGGGCCGCGCTTGGTGCTGCCACTGTACCTCTCGGCCTGGGGACACCCTGGCGCTCCTCCAGCGACTCCAAGCCCATTGTCAGCATCGCAAAGGTCGGCGATCACTCGATCGGCTATGCCGTCGAAGAAGCGATCGATCTACTCGGGGGGATTGGGACCGCGACGGGTGGCAAGGAGCGGATCATGCTCAAGCCGAACCTGGTCGCGGAGGCTCGCACCGTCACCACGAAGCCTGAGGTCATCGAGGCACTGGCGCGGTTGATGAAGGGCGCCGGTAAGGAGGTTCTCATCGGTGAGGGGTCAGCGGCGGCCGACGGATTCAACTTCAAGAACGGCGAGTCCTACCGAACCACGAACCCTGAGATCCTGGACGGGATGCAGCAGTACGTCTTCGACCAACTGGGCTATTCCGAGCTGGCCCGGTCGCTGGACGTTCCGCTCATCAACCTCCACACCGGCGAATTGGCAGATGTGACACTAGCCGATGGCCTCGCGTACAAGAGCATCACGCTTCATCACTCGCTCACCGAGATCGATCTGTTATGCTCGGTGCCGATGATGAAGACCCACGTGCTGGCCACCGTGACGCTGGGCTTGAAGAACGTGATCGGTCTCTATCCAGGAGCCGCCTACTGCTCGGTGCGGGCCTGCGTTCACGACCAGGCCGCGCAGGCCGGGTCGCCGGGCGTTGCATTCGAGATCCTCGACATGGCGCGGGCCAACAAGATGGGGCTGTGCGTGGTCGATGCGACAACGGCGATGGAAGGCGACGGCCCCACGGGCGGAGACCTGGTCAACATGGGACTGATCATCGCTGGGACCGATCCCCTGGCCACCGACATGGTCGCCGCCCACCTCATGGGAATCGAGACAGCAGAGGTCCCCACGTTCACCTGGGCGCACAAGGCAGGCATGAAACCGACGACTCTCGCCGAGATCGAGATCCGCGGCGAACCGCTGGCCAGCGTCACCCGCGCATTCAAGAAGCCGAACGTCGTCCCGTGGACCGCCATCAACAAGTTCTGGGGCGTGAAGGAGATGCTCTAAGCGGAGAGACGCGGCCAACGTTGTCTCGTCTTGCGCCCTTCAGAGCCCCCAGAGACCGTCGCGGAGACCTGTCATGAACCAGCCGTGGCCTCGGCTTCTCGCCGCCCTATGTCTGTTAACGATCGCGGGCCCCGCCTATGGGCAGTCCCGGCCGCTGATCACCAACGTTCGCGCGCGTCAGGTCATGAGTCTGAACGGCACGTGGCAGGCCATCGTCGATCCCTACGAGACGGGCTACCTCGATCATCTGAGTCGACCGCTCACGACCGGTTACTGGACGAACCGCAAGCCCCAGGACCGAACCGACCGCGTCGAGTACGACTTCGACGACTCAGGCCGCCTGCTGGTACCCGGCGACTGGAACTCGCAACGCGAGGAGCTGTTCTTGTACGAGGGCACGGTCTGGTACAAGCGCGACTTCGACTACGATCTCGCCCCCGGCCGGCGCCTGTTCGTCTACTTCGGCGCGGCCAACTACGAGGCCGAAGCCTGGTTAAACGGCCAGCGGCTCGGCACACACGAGGGCGGGTTCACGCCGTTCAACTTCGAGATCACCGACCGCGTCCGCGAGACCGGCAACTTCCTCATCGTCAGAGTCGACGACAGGCGACGGTCTGACGGCGTACCCGCCACCAACACCGACTGGTGGAACTACGGCGGCCTGACCCGCGACGTCTTCCTTGTCGACGTTCCGGAGACGTTCATCCGCGACTATTTCCTCCAACTCGACCCCGATTCACAAAGTCAGGTCATGGGCTGGGTGCAACTCGATGGGCCGCAGGCAGAGCAGCAAGTCACGGTCCGCATACCGGAGGCTAGCCTCGCGTGGACGGTCGGAACAAACGGCAGTGGCTATTCGGAGTTTCGCATCGAAGCCGACCTGCAACGCTGGAGCTCCGAGCGCCCCAAGCTCTACGACATCGTGGTGGAATCGGAGGCCGATCGCGTGACCGAACGCATCGGCTTTCGCAGCATCGCGACGCGCGCCCACGACCTGCTGCTCAACGGCGAGCCTATCTTCCTGCGCGGAATCTGCATCCACGAACAGGCGCCGTTGCGCGACGGTCGAGCGTTCAGCGAAGAAGACGCCCGCGCGCTGCTGTCCTGGGCGCGTGAGCTGAACGCCAATTTCATTCGCCTGGCCCACTATCCGCACAACGAATACATGACGCGTCTGGCGGATGAGATGGGGCTGCTCGTCTGGGCCGAGATCCCGGTCTACTGGACGATGGATTGGGAGAATCCCGCGACACTTCAGAACGCCCGCAGCCAGCTTGCCGAGGTCATCACGCGCGACAAGAACCGGGCGTCCGTAATCCTCTGGTCAATGGCCAACGAGACGCCCTTCAGTCAGGCGCGCCTCGACTTTCTCGTCGCTTTGACCGAAACCGCCCGGCGCTTGGACCCGACGCGGCTGCTGACGTCGGCACTCTTTTCGCGTTACGCCGATGAGACTACGATCATGGTCGACGATCCGTTCGGCGCCTATCTCGATGTGGTCGCCGTCAACGAGTACGTCGGCTGGTACGACGGCCTACCCGAGAAAGCCGACCAACTTTCGTGGCGCATGGATTACGTGAAGCCGCTGGTGATGAGCGAGTTCGGCGGCGGCGCGCTCCAAGGTTACCACGGCGATCCACTGACGCGCTGGACCGAAGAGTATCAGGCTTCCGTCTACATGCACCAACTGGAAATGTTGAAGCGGATCACCTTCCTGCGGGGGACGGCGCCCTGGATTCTCACCGACTTCCGTTCGCCGCGCCGCACCCTGCCTGGCATACAGGACTACTGGAATCGCAAGGGGCTGATCTCCGATCGCGGCCTGAAGAAGCGGGCTTTCTACGTGCTCCAGGACTTCTACGCACAGGTCGCGGAGCGCCGGGAGTAGTACCAAACAAAGCAGTCGACTCATACTCGCAAGGCGTGCCCTGTCGGCGACTTCCGTCAACCGGAAACGCCCGGCATCGCTCGACGGCAGCGGCTGTGCGCCTCTGGGACGGCGGGTTCTCGAATGCGAACACCAGCACCTGCCATCGGACCTCAGACCACTCTGAATCACAAGGTATTTGCGGGATCGACCCTGGCACGTGCCTTGCCCCCGTCCCTGCACCGAAACACGCGTCGAGCGTCGGGCGTACTGGATAAAGATCGGCAACCGAGCGGGAGGCGAAATGAGCAACTGGTGGGGCGACATCAAATACGGGGTGCGTGCCTTGGGCAGAAATCCCG
>JASFLD010000484.1:0-3946 GCA_050118275.1 Gemmatimonadales bacterium | reverse complement strand
TTGACGGCGGCACTAGGGCTTCCGGCTCGGTTGGTGAGGCTGGAGCGGGACTGAGGCGGATCTGCCGACTGTGTTGCGCGGGTGGTGGTCGCGGCGTATTATCATCGATGATAACCGACACCCGATACTACGGTCCCGGGCCAACAAGTCGATTCCATGACCACACCCAGCCAGGTTGAATCGCTAGCACCCAAAATCACCACCAAGCCGCCGCTCGGCTGTGCGATGTTGATGATGGACCTCTTCCGCAGCTATCTCCATCAACATCACCTACCCTTGACCCATCAGCGCGAAACCATAGCGATGGCGCTGTTCGAGAGCGAGCGCCACCTGTCGGTAGACGATCTCGAAGAACGTCTGCGCGCGCGCAATGAACACGTTGGAAAGGCCACCATCTATAGAACGCTTAACCTCCTGGTGGAGGCCGAGCTGGCTAGGGAGCTCGATTTCGGCGAGGGATTCAAGCGCTATGAGCACCAGGCGGGTGAGGCCCGGCATGATCACCTGATCTGCACGGGGTGCGGCAAGGTCATCCGCTTTTCACGCGCCGCCCTCGACGATCTGCAGGAGGAGATCGCGGCGGATCTGGGCTTTGTGGTAGAGAGCCGCCGCCTGAAGATCTATGGGCTTTGCAGCGAATGTCAGACGAACGCGGACTTCATTGCGGGTCAGGGCACGGATACAGGTGCACTGACGGAGGTCGGGGGTGTTCCCCAGACGCGATGAGATTTCCGACTGCTGATCTGTCGGTCGCAGATCTCGATTTGGCGCCGTCCTTCGGGCAAGCCGATGGGCGGCTTTTTGTAGGTGAGGTGATTGAACGCCAACAGCTGAGGGAGGCGATGGACGGAAAAGCAAGGCTTCTGGACTTGCTGGCCGAGCGCTCGTTTAGGATTGGCGATTTCACGCTGGCCAGCGGCAGGAAGAGCCGGTACTACGTCGACGCGCGAATGACCACTCTCTCCGCTGAGGGGCAGGCCCTGATCGGCGCCTTGGGCCTTCAGGCCATCGACATGGCGGGACTGAAGCCTGAGGCGGTGGGGGGGCTGACGATGGGAGCTGATCCGATCGCCTACGCCATTGCCCATCGAAGTTTCCTGGATGGCCGACCGATCGACGCCTTCACCGTGCGCAAGCAGCCGAAAGATCATGGCGCAGGTCGACAAATCGAGGGTTGCCTCGAGGCCGGTCGCTCGGTCGTGGTCATCGAAGATACGATCACTTCGGGCGGATCGGCGTTGAGAGCCTGTCAGGTGGTCGATGAGGCGGGGGCCGAGATTCTGGCGGTTCTCGCCCTAGTGGATCGCGAGGAAGGAGGTCGAGAGTCGATCGAAGCTGAAGGCTACCGAGTCCTGAGCCTCGTCACACTATCGGAACTTCGCGCACTGGCGGGCGACAAGCCGTGAGACTGAAAGCGGCGAACTGGCCGTCGGCGGCCTGGACCTCTATTATTGCGGCCGCATGAACGTGCGGGGCCATCGTAAGCTCTTTGGGCAAGCTTGGATCGGAACGGATGCTACGCAGCGTACTGCTCTATCTCAGTGAACAGGAGCGGGTTCAGCGATTCGTCCTGGAGCGGAAGCTGGCGCGTCGGGTATCGCGTCGCTTCGTGGCGGGTGAGACGCTGGATGAGGCCATGGCGGTGGCTCGCGATCTCGAAGCCCGCAGGATGAAGGTCAGCCTCGATCATCTTGGCGAGAGCGTCGAGCGGGAGCGTCAAGCCATCCAGGCGACGAATGACTACATAAGCATTCTCGAGCGAATCGGCTGTGAGGAGGGAGTCACGGCGAGCATCTCGATCAAGCCGACGCAGATAGGACTGGCGATCGATCCCGACCTTTGTCGCCGCAACCTGCGCCGGTTGGCCGAGGCGGCACGTGAGCGCGGCAACTTCGTCAGAATCGACATGGAGTCGTCTCAGTACACCGAGTTGACATTATCCGTGTTCTACGAACTGGTCGAAGAGTTCGAGAATCTGGGCGTGGTGATTCAATCCTACCTTCGCCGAAGTGAAGCCGACGTCAGGAAATTGGCTGCCCTATCGGCTCCGGTGAGGCTGTGCAAGGGTGCCTACAAAGAACCCGAGAAGCTGGCGTTCCAGAAGAAAAGCGAGGTGAACGACAGCTTCGTTCAGTTGCTGGAAATGTTGATGAGGTCGGAGGCGCCTCTTGCCGTCGCGACGCACGACGGTCAGATGATCGAAGCGGCGAAAAGGCTGATGCGCGAGCTGCCCGATCGACGTGCGCCCGTCGAATTTCAGATGCTCTACGGTATCCGCCGTGACCTGCAGGCGCGACTGGTAGAAGAAGGTTTTCGCATGCGGATCTACGTGCCTTATGGGCACGAATGGTACCCGTATTTCATGCGGAGAATGGCGGAGCGGCCCGCCAATCTGTTTTTCGTGCTCAGGGCGATGATAGGGAAGTAGTGGACCGGATGGTCTTCGGGTCAGCGGGGACCATCGCGACGTGAAAGACGCTGGCGAAGCAATGTGCCACGTGGTCGGCGACCTCCGCTACGCTGCACGAAGTCCCCGTCTCTTCCACGATGGACGTCATCTGCACCGCCTCGATCCCGCAAGGCACGATGAGATCGAAATCGGACAGCTCCATGCTCACGTTGAGAGCGAAGCCGTGAAACGTCACCCAGCGGGTCACATGTACCCCGATGGAAGCGATCTTTCTCCCTCTGACCCAGACTCCCGTATAGCCGGGCAGACGCGTACCGCCGATGCCGTAGATCGCCAAGGCCCGGATCAGCACCTCCTCGAGGCTTCTCAGGTACCAGTGAAGGTCTTGCTTGTGGCGCGCCAGGTCGAGAATGGGATAGCCGACGAGCTGCCCGGGGCCGTGGTAAGTCACATCGCCGCCACGCTCGACATGCACGACCTGTATGCCGCGCCGCGCCAGCGTCTCTTGCGAGGCGGTGACATTCGACGTGCTGCCGCCTCGACCCAGAGTTATGACCCGGAGGTGTTCCAGGAGGATGAGGGCGTCGTCGGCTAGCTCGCCGCGCACACGTGCCCTCGCCAGCTCGCGCTGCAGAGCGAGGGCCTCACCGTAGTCGGTGAGGCCTGGGAGCTGAATCAGATGACACCGATCGGGCATCGCTTCGCCAGCTCGCGCTCTTGGGTTCAGTCAGATGTGAATGACCCGGTCCAACGTCGCCAGTGCCGCCTCCATGACGGCTTCGGACAACGTCGGGTGGGCATGAACCGTGTTGGCGAGCTCCTCGACGGTCGTCTCCAAGGCGCGACCGAGCGTCGCTTCGGCGATCAGCTCCGTGACGTTGTGGCCAACCATGTGAACGCCCAGGACCTCACCGTACTTGGCATCGGCGACGATCTTGACCATCCCGTCCGGTGCGCCGGCGGTCAACGCCCGGCCGTTCGCACTGAAGGGGAACTTGCCGACCTTCACCTCGAAGCCGTCCGCTAGGGCCTGCTTCTCTGTGCGACCGACACTGGCGACCTCGGGGTGGCAGTAGGTGCAGGAGGGAATATTGGCGGCGTTCAACGGGTGACTCGCGACGCCGGCAGCTCGCTCGGCGGCGATGATCCCCTCATGCGACGCCTTGTGAGCGAGCATCGGAGGACCGGCGACGTCACCAATCGCGAAGATACCCTCGGCTGAAGTCCGGCAGTATTCGTCGATTCGGATCCAACCGCTTTCGTCCAGCTTGACGCCGGCGACATCGAGACCGAGGTCCTCGGTGTTGGGGCGTCGACCGACGGCCATCAGCAGCGCGTCACATTCGATAGCCTCCTCGCCTTGATTGGTGGCCACCGTGACCCTGAGTTCAGAGTCGAGCTTCTCCAGCGACTGGACCGAAGTGTCGGTTCTGACCTTCATGCGGCGTTTCTTGAATGAGCGACCGACAACTTTTGCCACTTCCTCATCCTCGAGAGGCAGCAGTTGCGGAAGTGCCTCGACGATAGTGACGTCAG
>JASFLD010000483.1:0-3955 GCA_050118275.1 Gemmatimonadales bacterium | reverse complement strand
GCTCTGCCAGGCGTTTCGCCGTTATTGGAGCGGGGCGGAGAATCATCGTCGCCTGGGTAAGCGCGCTCTTCATCTTCTCCAGCGTAGCGATTGCCCAGGAACCGGAGCGCGATAGCATCCCGACCGATGTCCGCGTCGGTATCTTGTATCAGCCGGCCTTTCGTCCGGGAATCGTGATGCCACGGATCGTTGTGGATCCGTCGCTACAAGAGCTAGCGGACAGCGTGCGCTCGATTCTGCTTCGCGACTTCGACTATAGCGATCGTTTGCAGGTGATGAACGTCGGTGCCGACGTCCCGCTCGAAGGACCGATAAATTACGGGCTTTGGGATGAACTGGGCGCTGTTTGGCTAGTGGTGGGAGCGATCGAGGGATCTGCGGAGGCGCCCACGCTCAGGCTGTCGCTTCACGACGTCGTGTTTCGCCTGCTGCAGGACGTGCGGGCGTTCGATCTACCTCCCTTGGGCCACCCCGATTTCAGGTTGGCGTTGCACAATGCCGCCGACCAGGTGACGGCGTGGGCCACCAGCAGTGCCGGGATCGCCGCGACCAAGATCGCCTACGTCGCGGCTGGGCCGGGGGGATCGGAGATATACGTCGTTGACTGCGACGGCTACGGCGCCCGGCCGGTGTCGAAGGACAACTCGATCGCTCTGTCTCCATCCTGGTCCCCAGCCGGCGATCGGATCGCCTACATGTCCTACAAGACAGACGATCCGGCGATCTACGAGCTGACACTCAATCCCGGAGGGTCGAAACCACTGGTCGACCTTCCGGGCATGGACATGACGCCGTCGTATTCGCCGGACGGCACACGGCTGGCGTTCGGCGCCACGGTTGAGGGTCGAACCGAGATCTTCGTGTACAATATCGCGGATCGATGCTGTGCCGAGCGAAAGACGTTCGCCCGTTACTCCAATTCTCTCTCACCGACATTCTCTCCAGATGGCCGCCGGATAGCGTTCAACTCTGACCGTTTGGGCCAGTTGCACATATTCGTGAAGGAGTTGGAGAGCGTCTCCGCCGAGCTACTGACGCCGTACATATACGATAGCAGCGTTCACAACGCCGGCCCGGATTGGTCGCCCACCGGGGATCGGATCGCTTTCCACGGTTGGGTGGCCGGCAGTCCGCAGATCTTCACCGTGGCGCCAGACGGGCGAGGCCTGCGTCAGCTGACGCAGGCGGGCCGCAACGAGGACCCGAGCTGGGCAGCGGACGGCCGGCACATCGTGTTCGCGTCAACCCGGGATGGGGCCGACGCGCTTTGGATTCTCGATGTCGTCACCGGGCGCATTCGGCGGCTGGTGCGAAGCGCCCGCGCCCGCTTGCCTGACTGGTCCGGGCGCTTAGATTCTCCCTCTTACACTGCGGGTGATAGCGGAACCCCAAGTAATAACAATCCTTAGGGAGCGCTCTATGGCCACTTGGACGAGAAACATGGGCTGGCTCGGCACCCTGTCGTTGGCATTGGTCCTCGCGGGCTGTGGTGGCGGGGCGCCGGAACCGGAGCCTCAGCCCGAGCCCGAACCACAGGTCAATACAAGGGACGAAGAAGCGGAGCGCCGGGCGCGCGAAGAGGCGGAGCGGCTCCGTCGTGAGGAAGAGGAGAGGCGTCGCCGTGAGGCCGAGCGCCAGCGCGTGCTGACGGTCGTCGCCGAACGGGTCCACTTCGATTTTGACAGATCCGACATCAGACCGGACGCCGAAGCGATTTTGCAGCGCAAGGTCAGCGTGCTGCGCGAGTACCCCGGGATCACTTTGCGGCTCGAAGGCCATTGCGACGAGCGCGGCTCGAACGAGTACAACCTCGCCTTGGGCCAGCGTCGCGCAGAAGCGGTGCGGCGCTATTTGATGAGTTACGGTATCGAAACGGGTCGTTTCACGACGATCAGCTACGGCGAGGAGCGCCCGTTGGTCAATGCGTCCAACGAAGATGCCTGGGCACAGAACCGCCGCGCGGAGTTCACGGTTACTAACTACGGGCGCCTTGGCTCAGGAGACTAACGAATTGGCAGGGGTATTGCCCCGATGAGGTGTCGCGTCTCGAGACTCGTTCTGTTCCTCGCGGGCGTTGGTCTCACGGCCTGTGCCACCAAGAAGGATGTGGACAGCATCCGCGCGGAACTGGCCGCTGTGCAGGCCAGACAGGACGAGCTGGCGGTGCAGATGGCCGACTTGGAAGACTCGGTGTCCGTAGCGTTGGACAAGCAGCAGGCCCTGTTCGTGACGGTGCGCGGCGATCTTATGCGGCAGCTGGACGACATGGAACGCCAGCTGGTCGAGATCCAGGAACTGCTGGGCCAGAGCCAGATCGTACTGCAAAACCTGCGAGAGCGAATGGAGGAGCGCCAGGCGGTACGTCAGGAAATGGATCTGCCTCTGCCGGCGGATAGCGTCGGCCTGCGGCCCACGGAGAGGGAAGGGGAAGCGGGCGGCGATGCCCGCTCCCTTTACTCTGCCGCAATTGAGCAGTTCCGTCGCGAGGCCTACAACACGGCGCGGATGGGCTTCCAGGAGTTTCTCGTCGGCTACCCGGCGGATGAACTTGCTCCGGACGCGCAGTACTATTTGGCGGAGACCTACCGTCTCGAGGGCGATGCCGACCTCGCCATACGGGAGTACAATCGTGTGGTCGAGCTTTATCCCAATTCGCGTGCGGCGCCGACGGCATTGTACAAAGCGGGGTTGCTACAGGTCGAGCAGGGGAACAAAGACAGCGCTTGTCAGTACTTTCAACGTGTGTTGGCGGGTTATCCGCGGAGCGACGAGTCCCGGCTGGCCCGGGATCAGACCGAGCGGCTCAGCTGTCGCTAGGGCACGGGTCCGGAGCGATCCGGGCGAGCTAATCCTCCCTCGATGCGCTGTCCCTATTGTGGTCACACGAAGAATAGGGTTATCGACTCGCGGACGAGTCGGGAGGGTCGGGCTGTGCGCCGGCGTCGGCTGTGCCAGCGGTGCGGTGAACGCTTCACGACCTATGAGGTTGTCGAGGAGCGCCCCCTGTCGGTCAAGAAACGCGACGGGAGCGTCGAGCCGTATGAACGCACCAAACTGATCCGCGGTATTCAGGTGGCTTGCACCAAGCGGCCAGTGACGCTGAGGCAGATCGAAGAGATCGTCGATGGCATTGAGGAGAGCCTGCAGCGCAGCGAGTCGGGTGAGGTCGAGAGTTGGCAGATCGGCGAACAGGTGATGGATGCGCTGAAGGACTTGGATGAGGTCTCCTATGTGCGTTTCGCGTCGGTCTACACCGATTTTCAGGATCCAGAGGAGTACTTGGAGGCGATTCGGGAGCTGGCTGCCCGGGGCGAGTACGATGCGGCGCAGTTGGATTTTCTCGAGTCGGCGCTGAAAGACGAGGGCACGGCGCGTAAAGGGGCGGCCCGGAAAAGCAAGGACAGGAGGACGAAGCGGTGAGGCGGCGAAAGCCGAGGGGCGTCGCTGAGATGCCTTTCCTCGATCACCTCGAGGAACTGAGATCACGGCTGATCTGGATCGGCGCATCGGTCCTGAGCCTGTCGGTGGTGGGGTTCTTTTTGGTGACGTACTTCGATGTGATCGGCTTGCTCAAACGGCCGTTCGTCTCGGCGATGGAAGACCTCACGGCCTCTCCTGACTTCACCTCGGTGATCCCCAGCGGCCAGCTCCTGTTCACCAGTCCCACCGAACCGATGACCGTGACGCTCAAGCTGGCGTTCGTCGTCGGTTTCATCCTGTCGCTGCCAATCATCGTTTATCACACGTGGTCATTCTTGTCGCCAGCGCTTTTCGAGAAAGAGAAGAAGCTGGTCGTCCCGGCGGTGGCGGGTGGCTTCGTGCTGTTCCTGTTAGGCGTGGCGATGGCCTACTTCCTGGTCTTGCCCCTGGGTCTGAAGTTCTTGCTCGGGTTCCAGACGGAGTCGCTTACGCCGATCATCACGATCGGCGAGTATCTGCGCTTCGCGACTCGCTT
>JASFLD010000482.1:0-3961 GCA_050118275.1 Gemmatimonadales bacterium | reverse complement strand
GATCGACTGCGCCTGCAGCGTCGCCGGGGCAGCATCGAACAGCCACGTCAGCACCACCAAGAGACTCAAGCGACTCAAGGCCTTGCCTTTCGCTCGCATCAAATTGTTCCCCGTTCTAGTGCGACCGAGCCGTTCAATTGCCCTCGCGCTCGGCCATCCACTCCTCGTGCGTCTTTAGCTTCAGCGGCTCCAGTTCCTCGTTCTCCAGCCGCGAGTTGTACTTGCCGATCTCGTCAGCCGCGGTCATCTCGGCAAATGTCTGCTCCGCCTCGTCCAACCGTCGGCCCAAAGTTTCCATACGACCCAGTTCTGATTCGGTCGGCCGGCCGGCATAGCCGTTGACCGCACCGTACAGGGCGCCGAGATCTTCTCGCAATTTCTCTTCGCTGCCGAACATCCCGGCCTCGCTGACCGATACAACCGAGGCCTTGAAATCCTCGAGCTCGTCCGCGTACTCGTTGAGCCGCTTGGCCGTACCGCCGCTGCTCTCCTCCGCCCGCGCCCGCGCCTGTTCCACCAGGTCATCGACCGCCTCGACCACGTAGGTCAGCCGTTCGAGCATGTCGTAGATCTCGAGCGCCGTCCGCTGCTGCAACTGCCGATCCTCCTTCGAATGGGGTGAGCGCGGATCGGGCACTAACTCGATCTGTCCCTCATAGGTGTCCTTCCCCTTGATCAGCTTGAATGCGTACGTTCCCTCCGGCACCCTCGGGCCCTCGAAGGCCATGATCAGCGAACTCGCCGGAGGCACCTTCGGCGGCGGAAGCCGCATCGGCCAATCGACGCGGTTGATCCCGCGGAGCTTTCCGGCCGGGATCTCACGGATCAGTTCGCCATCCGCATCGTAGATCTCCACCTTCATGTCACCGAAGATGTGTCGCCGCTTCTGGTAGTAGACGATGGACGCGGCCGTCGAGGGATTGCGGCCGACGAACTCGTCGTTACCCGAGAACCACGCCATACCGCCACCGATGTACTGCACGTTGGGACGCGTCGGCAGCAGCGCGACGTCTGACTCCAAGACCTCCGTGGTCAGCGCTCGCAGCGGCGTGATGTCGTCGAGAATCCAGATGCCGCGCCCGTGGGTGCCGATGATCAGGTCCTGCTCGCGTGGATGTAACGCCAGATCGTGAACCGCCACCCGCGGGAGATCATTGGCGAACCGGGCCCAGGACCGGCCATGATCGACGCTGATGTAGAGGCCGAATTCGGTCCCCAGGAACAGCAGGTCCGGATTCTCGAGATCCTCCTTGATCACGTGGGCGTAGCCTTCGATCTCCTCCGTCGCCAGTGGCTCCCAAGTGCGACCGAAATCGTCAGTGCGGTAGACATACGTCGTCATGTCGCCCGTGCGATGGCCGTCGAAGGTGACGTACGCCGTCGCCTCGGCGTGGCGACTCGCCTCGACATGCGAGACCCACGTCGCTTCGGGCAAACCATCGATGTTCCCCACCACATTCGTCCAATCGGCACCGTCATCGCGCGTGACCTGCAGGTTTCCGTCATCGGTTCCGACCCATATGACAGTCGCGTTCACCGGCGATTCGCTGATCGTGACGATTGTCGTGTGGTTCTCGGCCGTCGTGTTGTCGATGGTCAGCCCGCCCGATTCCTCCTGCTTCTGCTTCTCGGGGTCGTCGGTGGACAGGTCGGGCGAGATGCGATCCCACGAGTCGCCGCGATCGCGAGTGCGGTACAGGTATTGAGCGCCCAAATACAGTGTACCCAGGTTCGTCGCGGACACATGCATCGGCGCGTTCCAGTTGAATCGCAGCTTCTCCTCGCCCTCCTCGGCGTATGGCTTGATGTCCTTCGTCTCTCCCGTCGACCTCTGAAGACGTGACACGCTTCCACCCTGATACTCCACATAGACGAAATCCGGATCGCTGGGATCGACGAACACGTGGAAGCCATCGCCGCCGTTGATCACCTCCCAGTCTCTGGCCATGATACCGCCGGAGCCACGCGAGGGCCCGACCCACGTGCCATTGTCCTGGAGACCGCCGTACACGTTGTACGGGATCTCCATATCATACGTGACCTCGTAGAACTGCGAGACCGGGATGGCCTTCGACAGCCGCCAGCTTCCGCCATGGTCGTAGGAGAAGTACACGCCACCGTCGGTTCCGAGGATCAGGTCCTCGTTGTTCGTGGGGTTGACCCAAAACGCGTGATGATCGCTGTGCACGTCACCGCCGCTGAAGCCGCTGGAACTGAACGGCGACGTGAAGGACTTCCCTCCGTCGTTCGAAACCGTCAGCAGATATCCCGGCTTGTAGATACGATCCGGATCCACCGGGTCCGGCACGATGTAAGCGAAGTAGAAGGGACGCGACTCGATGTTCATCGACGTGTTCATCTCTTCCCAGCTTGCGCCCATATCGTCGGACCGGTAAAGCGCCGTACCCTCCGCTTCCACCAGGGCGTACACCCTGCTGGATCGCGGAGGCGATACGGCGACGGCGATCCGGCCCTTCTCACCGTCGGGTAGCCCGTTCGTCAACTCCTGCCACGTGTCCCCGCCGTCGATCGATCGGTAAAGGCCGCTTCCCGGACCGCCCGAGTTGAAGAAATACGGCCAGCGCCGGAACTCCCACATGCCGGCGTAAAGAACGTTAGGAGCGTGCGGGTCCATCGACAGATCGGAGCAGCCGGTGCTCTCGTCTATGTAGAGTACCTTCTCCCACGTCGCGCCGCCGTCCGTCGTCCGGAACACGCCCCGCTCTACGTTCGCATCCCAGAGATGCCCGGTGGCGCACACGTACACCACATCACCGTCGAGCGGATCGACCTCGATGCGGGCGATGCGTTCCGTGTCCTCGAGTCCCATGTGTTCCCATGTGCCGCCCCCGTCGGTGGACTTGTACACGCCGTCCCCCACCGACACGCTGTTGCGAACCCACGTCTCGCCCGTGCCGACCCAAACGACGTCCGGATTCGACGGATCGACCCTGATCGCGCCGATGGACATCGTGTGGTCGTCGAAGACCGGCTCGAACTGCAGGCCGCCGTCCTTCGACCGCCAGACCCCTCCGCTGGCCGAGCCCACGTAGATCGTCAACGGGGCTTCGGCCACCGCGTCGATGGCGGCGATCCTACCGCTCATGACGGCAGGACCGATCGACCGGGCCCGGAGACCGCCGAAGACGGCCGATTCGATATTGACCTGTGCGTTAGCAAGCGCGGGAACCGCATAAACCGCCACTGCCAACACAGCAGCGCGGCTGATCTGCTCCAGCCACCTAATCATGGGACACTCCTTTACCTGATTCCCGGTTATCCCACGTCCGTACCAGCGGCCACAAAAAGGGCCAGATCTATGGCTGGCCCTCGGTCGACTTCTCGGGCATGACGAACAGCGAATCGTCGGCGGGGACATTCAACTCGATCGTATCGATCGCGATGACCTGACCCGCCGGCGCCCCTTTCTGCTTCGCCTCGATCGAATGCGGCATCATGAGGCCACCGACATCTTTGTAGTCACTCAGCAGAGTCTCGTACTCGACCACCCTGCCCTGCACGTCGCGACTGCCCTCTACCTTGATCGGGATGTAGTACTCGGCGTCGAGATAGTAGTACTCTACGTCACCGTTCTTCTTGGTGACCTTGATCTTGTAGGCGTCTGTTCCTTCGGTTTGCTCCAGACCGATCAACTCGAGCTGGTGGCCCTCTTCCTTGTAGCCGATCAAGGCTCCGTCAAGGTCTGCCTGGTCTTTGACATCTTTGGCCATGTCGTCGGGCATCTCCTCCGGGTCCGTCTTGCCCATGAACGGCATCAGCATCCATGCGGTCTCGCCATCGAATGCCTGGATTCCCGTCATGCCTTGAAAGGTAAACTCGAGTCGCACTTTTTTGGGTCGTTTCGTCGTGATGACGAAGGGCGCCTCCACACCCATGCCCCCCATCATGATCGAACCCGTCATCTTCATCGACTCGACAGATTTCCAAGCATCCAGGCCGC
>JASFLD010000481.1:0-3963 GCA_050118275.1 Gemmatimonadales bacterium | reverse complement strand
CGCCAGAAATCCAGTCGCCGACACGAACCGGAAACGCAACAATGATTCTGAATCTCAATCACAGGAGCTTGCCTGTCAAGTTTCTAAATTTCTCCGGTCCCAGGTTCCGATAGCGACGAGTTGGCAGGTAGCTGGGAATCGCGCGCTAGAGGTCGCAAAGAGGCGGCGAGCACGCGAGAGCCGCCTCCCGAAGTCGTGACATATCGGCAGGTGCGGTCGTTGCCGGTGTGCAACAGTCCAGCCCAGCACTTGGGTTGCCCGCGCATCAACAGACGGTGCAATGCCGGCGGGCGTATTGTACCTAAGTGTTTACGAAATAAAGTACTTAGAGGGTCAGAATCGTTAGACTTTGCGCGGGCACCTGCAGTGCACAATTGGGATGCGAATCTCAGTATGTGTCATGGACCCGGCCCAGTCAAACCCGGGGGGTACCAGGTTGCAAGTCCAAATCGCCCGGGGGCGTACGCATGCCCACTCGGGGCTACGGAACCGGCCACACGTCGGTGGCAAGTTCCTTTTTTCCGGCGACGAGAAGATCTACGTACGGGGCGTGACCTATGGCGCGTTCCGCCCGGACGCCGACGGGAACGAGTATCACGATCTCGCCAGGATCGAGCGCGATTTCGCTCAGATGAAGGCGGTGGGGATCAACGCCGTACGGATCCCACACACCACACCTCCGGTCTCGCTGCTCGACATCGCGCACAAACACGGCCTTTGGGTCATGGTGGGCTTGTCGGCGGAACAGCAGCTCGGCTTCTTCATCGACAAGCGCCGTGACGTCGACCCGGAGCGCGTGTTGCGCGAGAGAGTGCAGCAATGCGCTGGCCACCCGGCTTTGCTGTGTTATGCCCTCGGCAACGAGATCCCCGCTCTTGTGGCGCGGTGGTGTGGGCGTCGTCAGGTCGAGAAATACCTCGAGCGGCTCTATTGGGCGGTGAAGCAGGAGGATCCCGAGGGTCTGGTCACCTACGTCAACTATCCGTCGACGGAATACTTACAGTTGCCGTTTCTCGATCTCGTGTGCTACAACGTTTACCTGGAGCAGCGGGAAGCGCTCGATTCCTACATCGCACGACTCCAGAACATCGCCTCGGATCGGCCATTGATTCTGAGCGAAGTGGGACTCGACAGTCTGCGGAATGGGATCCAGGAACAGGCTCGAAGTCTCGATTGGCAGATCCGCACTGCATTCGCTGGTGGCTGCGCTGGTGTCTTCGTGTTCGCGTGGACGGACGAGTGGCATCGTGCGGGGGCCGAAGTCGACGACTGGGCGTTCGGTATCACGGATCACGAGCGACAGCCGAAACCCGGGCTTGCCGCGGTGCGCGATGCCTTCCGCGAAGTCCCATTCGCTCCACGGCAATGGCCGCGGGTCTCTGTCGTGGTTTGCACGCACAACGGATCGCGGACGATCCGGGAATGCCTCGAGGGATTGAGGCGACTGGACTACCCCGATCTCGAGGTGATCGTGGTGGACGACGGCTCGAGCGATGGCACGGCTGAGATTGTCGGGGAGTACGATGTCCGACTGATCAGCACGGAGAACGAGGGGCTGAGTAACGCGCGGAACATCGGCCTGGCCGCGGCCACGGGCGAGATCGTCGCCTATCTCGACGACGATGCGTATCCCGACCCACACTGGCTCCACTATCTTGCCGCCGCGTTCGAGACCAGCGAGCACGCCGGGGTAGGGGGACCCAATATCCCCCCCGGGGGCGACGGTTTGATCGCCGACTGCATCGCCAACGCGCCTGGCGGTCCGATCCATGTGCTTCTGTCAGACCGGGTCGCGGAGCACATCCCCGGCTGCAACATGGCGTTCCGGAAGGATCGGTTGAAAGCGATCGGCGGCTTCGACCCGCAATTCCGCGTTGCCGGTGACGACGTGGACGTCTGCTGGAGGTTGCAGGAGTGTGGCTGGACGCTCGGATTTCACCCGGCGGCGATGGTCTGGCATCACCGGCGCAACTCGGTGCTCACCTATTGGAAGCAGCAGCGAGGCTATGGCCGGGCCGAGGCGATGCTGAAGCATAAGTGGCCGGAGAAGTACAACGGCAGCGGTCAGCTGTCTTGGGCCGGGCGGATCTACAGCCGCGCGTTGACGCGGCCCTTGAGCGGTTCTCGCGGACAGATCTTTCATGGCACCTGGGGTGCGGCGCCTTTTCAGCGGCTCTACCATCCCGGGCCGAGCACACTCTCGTCGCTCCCGCTCATGCCAGAGTGGTACTTGGCGATTCCGGTCGTCGCCGGACTATCGGTTCTCGGACTGCTTTGGCGGCCCCTGCTTTTCGCGCTCCCGGTCCTCGCGATCACGATGCTGGTGCCGATCGTCCAGGCTTCCTTGAGCACGGCGCACGCATCGTTCACCTGTGTGCGACCTCGTTCGCGCTTCGCGCCGCGCTACGTCACGGCGCGCATTCTGACCACATTGCTCCACTTGCTTCATCCGCTGGCGCGGCTGCGCGGACGCTTCACGGTTCGCCGTGACTCGAGGCTCCGGGGCGTCTTCCCTCATCTGCCGCGGCTGCGGGCGCTCGCCCGCTGGACGGAGCGAGGCGTGGGCCACGACCGACTGCTGCGAACCATCGAAGGAAGGCTCGAGAGTCAGGGCGCCGTCGTACGGCGCGGGGGCGATTGGGATATTTGGGACCTGGAGGTCGCGGGTGGCGCGCTGGCCGGAGCACGGCTGATCGCTGCCATCGAGGATCATGGCGGCGGTGCCCAACTCGAGCGATATCGCTGGTGGCCCAGCGCCCCGACGACCGGCGTGGCGCTCACATCGGCGTCCGCGGCACTGGCCGCCATGGCGGCGCTTGACGGTGCCACGGCCGCCTCCACCATCCTTGGCGCCGTCGCCGCCGTTCTCGCACTCCGCACGTTGTGGCAGAGTGGCTCTGCGATGGCAGCCATCCAACAGGCCCTTAGGGAAGAGGACGACAGCTAGCGATGACGGCTTCCAAGGCAGGCGAGCTCAGGTTGATCGGACTGGTCTTGCGGCACGTGCGCTCAGCGTGGCGTCTGATCGCCGCGCTGTTCGTCGTCAGTCTGCTCGCCAGCCCCCTCGCGCTCCTCCAGCCACTGCCGCTCAAGCTCGCGGTCGACAACGTGCTGGCTGGGCAGCCGCTTCCGAGGTTTCTCGACGCCGTTGTGCCGGCGGCCATCGCGAATTCGAGCACGGCGCTGCTTCTCTTTGTTGCAGCCTTCGTGATTGCGATCGCGCTGTTCAGTTCGCTGCAAGCGCTAGCGCAGAAGTATCTCTCAACCGCGGCCGGCGAGCGGCTCTCACTATCGCTGCGGACTCGTCTCTTCCGTCACCTCCAACGGCTGTCGCTGACCTACCACGACGCCACCGGGACGGCCGACTCGGTTTACCGTCTCCAGAGCGATGCGCCAGCCATCCGGAACATCGTCATCGACGGGTTCATCCCCTTCGTCAGCGCAACGGTGACGCTCGTCGGGATGATCTATGTGATGGCGCGGATCGATTGGCAGATCGCGGTGGTTGCCCTCGCGATCTCGCCACCGCTCGCCTTGCTATCAGGAGTCTACCGCCCGCGGTTGCGGCGGCAATCGCGCCGGGTGAGGAAGCGGGAGAGTGGTGCCCTATCGATCGCGCACGAAGCACTCGGCGCCCTTCGGGTCGTCAAGGCTTTTGGGCAAGAGGACCGCGAGGCGGAGCACTTCGCGCATCGCTTGGGAAGAGTGATGCGACGCCGCTTGCGAGTCGCGCTGCTGGAGGGCCGCTACGAGTTGCACGTCGGCTTGCTGTCCGCAGCGGGCACCGCCGCCGTCCTGTTCATCGGGGTCGGCCACGTCCGCTCGGGGGTGCTGACTCTGGGCGATCTTCTCCTCGTGATGGGCTACCTGGCGAAGCTATACCAACCGGTGAAGACGATTGCTCGAAAGAGCGCGACACTGCAGGGGCATCTGGCCAGCGCCGAACGGGCCTTCGCTCTACTC
>JASFLD010000480.1:0-3964 GCA_050118275.1 Gemmatimonadales bacterium | reverse complement strand
ATCCGAGAAAGCTCAGGAACCCGACCACATCGGTCACGGTGGTCAGGATGATCGATGATGCCTGGGCCGGGTCCTGACGCAGAAGCGTCAAGACCATCGGAACGGATGCGCCGGCGATGCCCGCGATCGCCATCGATATTACCATCGCCAGGCCGATGACGATCGCTAACCCGAGTGAGCGGCTCCACAAGTAGACGGCCGCGGCCGTCACCGCCGCTACCGCGCAGCCGTTCACGAACCCGACGGCGAGCTCCTTGGACGCGAGCTTCAGCCAGTGCCGCACGCGGATCTCGCGCAACGCCAGGCCGCGCATCGTGACGGCCAACGCCTGCGCACCGGTATTGCCGGACTGTCCGGCGGCCACCGGCAGCAGCACGGCCAGCGCCGTGTACCGGGCGATCGTGCTCTCGAACAATCCCACCACGAATGCGGCCAGGAAAGCCGTCGCGAGGTTGATCTGGAGCCAGGGCAATCGCTTCCGAACCGAAGAGCTTACCGGCGACAGCGCGCGCTCGTCCTTGCTCACGCCGACCATCTTCTGGATGTCGGCCGCTGCCTCGTCCTGAAGCGCGTCGACCAGGGCGCTGTGTCGAATGATGCCCACCAGCCTGCCCTCGAAGTCGGTGACCGGGAGGCTGGTCAGCTTGTGTTGCTCGAACAACTCGACAGCCTCGTCCTGTGCCGCCGTCGCCTGAACCGCGACCGGCTGGCCGGCAACCAGGTTCTCCAGTGTCTCGGAAGGCTCGGAGACAACGAGTTCTTGGAGGCGGACGGCGCCCGTCAGGTGGCCGTCGGCATCGATAACGAAGACGTGATGCACCCGTCTGTCTCGCATCTTGCGTAGTCTGGCGATGGCGTCCTTGACGGTCGAATCGGGGTGTAGTGCGGCGACGCGCGGATCCATGATCGCGCCGGCGCTGTCCGCCGGGTAGCCGATTAGTGACTCGAGCTCCTTCGCCAGCTGGTTGTCCAACAAGCCGAGGCGACTCGCGCGCCGCTCATGCTCGAGCCGGGCCAGGAGTTGAGCCGCTTTGGCGGGCTCCAGGGCTGGAACCAGGCGTCGGAACGTGTCATCGTCGATGGCGTTCAGGGTGGCAGCCGCCGGATCCGGCAGCAAACGCTGAAAGATCGCTGCGGCTGTCGGTGTCGAGTGCTTGGCCAGGAAGGCGGCGATCTCGGCGGGTCGACGAGCCTCCAGGCCTCTCGCCACCTCGTTGGGATAAAGGCCGGCGTAGGCTTCCACCAGCGCGTCGATCGGTCGCTCGGCACTTCGTGTCATCGTGCTACCTCCCGCTCCGTCCGCTGGCGCTGCGCTGCGCCGACTACGGACACGTCGGCGGCCAGGGTCGACAGACTGGTCCAATACATGTCTGCGATACCGAGTGCCACGTTGAGGATGTCCACCAGACCGCCCGCCCGGGCTCGCGTCTGTGCGAGCTGACGAATGGTCCGGTGGCGTATCGCGCCCAAGAATACCTCCGTCGTATCGACCACGGGCAGCATGTCGAGCTGCTGCCAGTCCGGACTGGCGATGACGCTGGCCAGGTCCGAGTCCGCCGCCAGGCGACGCGGTTGACGCTTCATCACGGACGCGAGCGTCTGCTTCGGGCGGGCAAGTAGCAGTTCCCGGACGGTGACGACGCCCACGAGGCGGTGGTCGCGATCCGTGACGTAGATGTTGTGGGCGACATCGCCCGCCAGGCGTCGCAGCTGCTTCTGCGCATCTGCAACATCGATGTCGCTGGGCAGGGTCAACACCTGCGGGTCGGCCAGCGCCCCGGCGGAGCCCTCACGATATCGAAGCACGCGACGTAATGCCCTGGCCGCCTTCTCCGCGGTCTTTTCCAGCAGCGACTCCGCCTTGACGGGGCCCATCTGCCTCAGCACGAGAGCCGCGTGGGAGAGGGGTAGATGATCGATGACGGCGGCGGAGCGCTCGACATCGACGTTGGACAGGGCGGCGGCAGCGTGGCCGACGTTCATCTGACGGACGACGAGTGCGGCGGCGGGGGTAGGGATCTCGGCCAGAAACGCCGCCGTTGCCTCCGGCGCGGCCCGCTCGAGCACACGGGCGGCATCCGCTGGATGGTTCTCGGTGAATCGCGCGCTGAGCTCTTCGCTGGCGTTCATCTCAGCTCACCTCGGTGACGAGGGTCGAGCTTTCCTCGCCGAACCTCTTGGCGGGTACCATGACTCGGCCGCGCGCGGTGGCAATCACCAGCGCGGTGGGTGTTCGCTCGATGACCTCTCCTTCGATGTCACCGATCCTGACGGTTTGGCCGACTGCGTACGATTGGGCCAGGTAGTGTGAGGCGATGATGTTGCTCACCGTGGAGTGTGCGCCCAGGCCGAATGCAAGGCCGAAGCCGGCCAGCACGGACCCGGAAGTGACGGCGAGTGTGATGATCAGCGCCCCGCTGTCGATGCCCAGCTCGTCGAGGGCCATGACGATCGCGATGATCACGATCACGCCGTGGGCGAAGCGCCCGAGCAGGGAGGCGAACGTCACGCCGGCCGAGGCCGCGGCGGCGGTCGTCAGCCCACGGATCACGGTGCCAACGACCAGGCCCGCGGCTGCGATGAGGGCGGCGGCGAGTACGTTGGGTAGGTAGTACACAAAACGACTCAGAGAATCGGTAACGACCGGTAGACCCACGGCCTCCAGCGCACTTGCGCCGAAGAATAGGAAGACGAGCCAGAAGACGAATGCCGACACCATTCTTGGCACCGTGGTGGACATCTTCGTCCGTTCCAGCGCGCCCTGAACAGCGGTGCTTCGAGCGAGCCGTTCCAGCGTTGCCGCAGCGAGACGTCGGCTCCAGAAGGCGAGCAGCCGCGCCAACAGCAGACCGAGAAGTATCAGCCCGGTCGCAGCCACGACGTTCGGCAGCATCGCCCGTATCGTTTGCGTGAGATTGTCCAGCGCCGACAGCCATTCCTGTGACATGGGGGCCTCCAAGCACGAGTCGAGGTTCTCCTTGCGCAATGAATGCAAGCTATTATCAGCCGCTCACTTCACCGAAGCGCGGCGCCCGGAAACGCGGCCCCGCACGATAGCCTGGTGCTCATGGGTGTCGCAAACCTCGAGGGCCCCGTATCATCCACTCCATTGCGTCGCTTGATGTCCAGGTGCGCGCAAGTCGATTCAATGCGAGATCCGAGGGTTCACATGTTCACGAAAGTACTGAGATCCATGTCGGCGGGGTTGGTCGTTCTCACCGCTGCACTGCCGCTTTTCGCCCAGGCCCAGCCCTCGGGGGCCGCGGCCGGCGCCCTCTACGAGGATATCCTCCATTCCGCCTATCCCGCCGGCCAGCCGGGCGCGTCGGCGCTCGTCGCTCGCGGCGCGCAGGTCGAGTACCTGGACGCCGCGGGCATGGCGAATCTCGAGCTCGGTGTTCCGCTGGCGCCTGACATGATCTTCGAGATCGGGTCGATCACCAAGCAGTTCACCGCCGCAGCCATCATGATGCTGGCGGAGGAGGGGACGCTGTCGGTCGAGGACCCGATCACACGCTATCTTCCCGACTACCCGGATTACGGCGATGGCATAACCATCGAGAATCTGCTGACCCACACTTCGGGGATCTTCAGCTACACCAGCATCGACGGCTACATGTCGGCGGGTGTCCGCCTGGACGTCTCGGTCTCCGAGTTGATCGACCTGTTCAAGGACCTGCCCGTGGAGTTCGCGCCGGGCGAACGGTGGAAGTACAGCAATTCCGGCTACATCCTCCTCGGAGCGATCATCGAGAGCGTCAGCGGCATGTCCTACGAAGAGTTCATGCGGACGCGCATCTTCGAGCCGCTGGGCCTGGACCACACGTCGTACGGCAGTCGCCTTAGAGTCATCCCGAATCGGGCCGCCGGATACGGATTCTTGGAGGGTGAGTGGGTCAATGCACCCTTCCTCAGCATGACGCAGCCGTACTCGGCCGGCGCTCTGATGTCGACGGTCGAGGAT
>JASFLD010000479.1:0-3974 GCA_050118275.1 Gemmatimonadales bacterium | reverse complement strand
TGCTCGACGAAGTCGCCGAGTTGGCGGGGCCTCGATCGGTGGCGTTGGCAACCCCCGGAGCCTGGCTGGGGATCGGCTCCTTGGTCTTAGTCACCGCCCAATGTGGTCGCTGTTCGTTGGGGGGCGTCTACGTCCCGCTGATGCCCGGATACGTGCGCCTGCACGCGGTGAGCCCAGGCTTTTTCAACGATACCGGGATGCGCGTGCTGGAAGGTCGCGAGTTCACTCCGACCGATCGAGCGGGATCTGCCGAAGTCATGCTTGTCAATCGGTCATTCGCGGAGAGCCACTTCGAGGGCGGGCGGCCGCTGGGCCGAAAGGTCCAGATCGGCGGAATTCAAGATCCGTGGTATACAGTAGTGGGGATCGTTGGGGAGATAGAGGGTCGCGGCGTGGGCCCGGCCACGCGAGCCGCGCCCGTCGCCTACGTGCCGATCCTCCAACAGCCGACTCTGGCGGCCGACCTCGCCGTCCTCTCGCGAGATGACCCGCATGACATCGTCGAGGTGGTCAAAACCGCGGTGGATGGAGTGAGCGACGCCGTATCCGTGTCGAGCGCGTCCACCATGGCCGCCTATTTCGAGCGTCAGGTGGCGCCGTTCCGCTGGCTGGCTGTCGTGTTCGCCTCGGTAGGAAGCATGGTGTTGTTGCTCGGGGTGTTCGGTACCTACACGGTCATGCGGTTCAAGGTCGCGCGACACCAGCGCGAGATCGGTCTGCGGAGAGCGCTGGGCGCGAAGAAAGCACGGATAGTCTCGCTGGTCATCTTACAGAGCCTCGGCTTGGCCCTCTTGGGCGGCGCTCTTGGCGCGTGGATGGGCCTGCTGCTGGCTGGCTGGCTGGACACGCTGGTTCCCGGCCTGACGGCAATCGATCTGCCGGTCTATTCGGTTGCCGTCGTTTCCCTGTCGATCGCCGCCCTGGCCGGCGGGTCGTTGTCGGTTCGTCAGGCCACGGCCGTTGATCCTGCCGTCGCGCTGAAGGCGGAGTAGCGGGAAGGGTCTGGCGTATCGGCGCGCCCAGCCGAACCGCCGGTCCGGCTCAACGCTGAATCATCGACTCCGGCATGCGCACCGCCACGACCGTCCCCCGGGCCGTCACCTGTCCCGCCGCGGATAGCGTGGCATCGAGGATGACCTTTCGCTCGCTGGCCTGCTTGACCTTACCGCGGACGACCAACTCGGGACCGAGCGGTGTGGGGCGGAGATAGTCGATGGAGAGGGCGGCGGTGACGAAGCGCGGCGCGCCCTCGGGAGGCGGCGGGTCAACGCCCAACTCGTAGCCCGCCAGGCGTGCGGCGGCGGCCGCGGCTGTGCCGGTACCGTGACAGTCGATCAGCGAGGCGACGAGTCCGCCGTACACGTAGCCGGGAATGGCGGTGTGATACGGCTGGGGTGTGAAGCGTGCAATCGTCTCGTCACCATCCCAGTACGACTTGATCTGGTGGCCGTGTGGGTTCAGCCGCCCGCAGCCGTAGCAGTGGGCGACATCCTCCGGGTAGTAGTCTTGAAAGGCGCCGGGCTGTTCGTCGGTCATGAGCGCACTAACCTCGTTCGGGTCTGCCAACTCGATCGGTGTGAACACGCTGGCAAGATAGAAGGGCGGGAGGTGTGGCACCACGCCCGACCGAATGGAATGGACGCACCAGTGAGCAAGACAGGCCGGCTCGGCCGCATCGAAACGGATCGGAGGCTCCAGGTGAGGGTCGGACGCAGCGCTTGCGTGCTCAGCACGGCGTGCAATGTTAGAGGTGACCGTCGAGCGGGATCTGAAATGAGTGACATCAAGAAGCGTCTACTGGTCGTTGGTGATCGCGTGCTCATCGCGCCGGAGGAAGGCGAGGAGCGGACGCGCGTCGGTTTGTATCTGCCGCCGACCGCGGTGGACAAGAAGGAGGTCCAGGGAGGGACCATCGTCGCCACTGGTCCCGGGACTCCGGTATCGGCGCCGACCGAGTTGGAGGAAGAGCCCTGGAAGATCAGCGGCGGCGAGGCGCGTTACCTGCCGGTCCAGGCGCGAGTCGGGGACTATGCCTTGTTCTTCCGCCGGGCGGCGGTCGAGATCACGTTCGAGGGGAAGCGGTATCTCGTGGTGCCGCAGGCGGCGATCCTCACCCTCGTGCGGGAGGATTTCGACGACATAGAGGGCTGAGCGCGGCCCGACGGATCCTTGCCCGCCGTGTTGGGTCCGGGCACTCGAGCGAGCGCCCGGGCCGTTCTATTTGGGGGTCTGCATCATGCTGGTTGCGCGTCTGCGGCATGCTGGCGGAGCGGGCGTGAGAGCGGCCGAGCGCGCCTTGGTGGGCGTCGGCGGTCTCCAGGCACCTTTTGGGCCGGACATCCCGCAGCGACAGCTGTCGCGCCGCCGGTAATCCAGGTGAGTGGCCGGCCATGGATCGTCTGACATTGCGCCGCAGCATTCGAACGCTGCCACGAAGCGCCTGGCTGCTGTATGCGGGCACCTTCGTCAGCAAGTTCGGCAGCTTCGTCATCGTGTTCCTCACCGTGTATGTCACTCGCATCGGATACTCGGCGGCGGAGGCGGGGATCGCGCTCAGCGCATACGGCGTCGGCGCGTTGATCTCTGCGCCGGTCGGCGGTCACCTCGCGGACCGGCTGGGTCGTCGAAACACCATCGCGCTCTCGATGTTCTTGTCGGCCAGCGCCATGCTCGGCTTGTCGCAGGCGCGGGGATTGGCGCTCATCGTCGGGTTGGCGGCGCTGGCGGGATTCACCTCGGAGCTGTACCGGCCGGCGGCCGCTGCCTTGCTGGCCGATTTCACGCCGCCCGGCCAGCGGGTACCGGCGTTCGCGATGAATCGGCTGGCGGTGAACCTGGGCTTCGCCGTGGGACCGGCCGTGGGAGGGTTCCTGGCGCAGCGGTCGTTCCTGCTGCTGTTCGTCGGCGACGCGCTGACCTCCGCCATCTTCGGACTCGTCGCGCTGGCGGCCCTGCCGCGCGGCGAGAAGACGCATGCGGCATCCGGCGAGCGCAACTGGGTGCGCGTCGTATTGAGGGACAGAGGGTTCCTGATCGTCCTGGCCGCGTCGGCACTGGGCGCGTTGATCTTGGTCCAGGCGTTCTCGAGCTTCGCGCTGCAGGTGAGCTCGCGCTTCGGCAGCGCCCAGTTCGGAACGCTCATCTCTCTGAACGGTGCTTTGATCGTCTTCCTCGAGCTTCCCATCGCCTCGTGGACGCAAAGGCAGCGGCCGCGCCGCGTCATGGCATTGGGCCTCCTGTTGTTGGGGCTGGGTTTCGGGATGACATTATTCGCGGGACCACCGGCGGTGTTGGCGCTGGCGGTCATCATCTGGACGCTGGGTGAGATCGCGTTCATGCCGGTGGCGGGCGCCTATGTGGCCGACGTGGCGCCGGATCACATGCGAGGGCGCTACCAGGGCGCGTGGGGATCGACCTTCGGCATCGCGTTCGTGCTGGGACCGACACTGGGATTGGCGGCCTACTCGGTCAGTCCCACGGGGCTCTGGCTGTCGTGCATCGTATTGGGCGGAGTGGCGGCGACGCTCGTGCTGACCGTACCCGAGGCGCGGCGCGACTGGACAAATGAAGCCGCGCATGATTGACTTGTCCCAGCCCCGCCCCACGGTACTCGAAGATGAGGACAAACCAGTCATGCGGGTAACATTTGCAGCTCTGTGTGCGGTCGCGATCGGCAGCGCGGGATGTTCTGCGGCGCCGGGGTCCGAAGCGCAGCCGCGGCCGGAAGAGGCGTCGCCCGTAGCGGCGCCGACGCCAGAGTTGAGCGCGATGATCGTCTTGAGGCCGTCCCGGGGTCTCGAGTTCGGCGACACCGTCACGGTCGATCTGGCAAATATCGACGACGACGGCAGGGTCCCGCGCTACGCGCGGGGCAAGCCGGCGGGCAGCGTTTCGCTGAACGACCTCGGTCCGGCGGGAACCGGTCGGATGGTCGTCACGGCGTCGAAGCTGAACGTGCGTCGCTGCCGCTCGAC
>JASFLD010000478.1:0-3975 GCA_050118275.1 Gemmatimonadales bacterium | reverse complement strand
ACGGGTTCGCCGGTGACCTGGCCGCGGGCGCCAGGGGAGAGGATGGGATCACCGCTCGCGATATCATGGAATACTTGCCCGCGGCGGCGAAGGCCTATCGCGATGGATATCTCGGCATCACAGCGGACTGTTACGGTGCCATCGAGGTGATTTGATGCGGGCGTGGGTGCTCACGAAGCCGGCGCCGATCGAGGAGCGTCCCTTACAGCTTGTCGAGCGGCCGAGACCGCAGCCGCTGGGGTCCGAGGTCCGTGTGCGGGTCAGCTTGTGCGGCATATGCCGGACGGACCTCCACATCGCCGAGGGCGAATTGCCGGTGGGAAAAGAGCGACTCGTCCTCGGACACGAGATCGTCGGCGTGGTCGACGCGGTGGGTGCGGACGTGAGCCGGGTACGGCCGGGAGAGAAAGTCGGGGTGACGTGGCTGGGGCGCACCTGTGGTGTGTGCAAGCACTGCCGCGCCGGCCGTGAGAACTACTGCGCCGCTTTCAAGGCAACCGGCCGCGATCTGGACGGTGGATTCGCCGAGTACGCGGTGGCGCACGAGGACGCGATCTTCGCACTGGAAGGGATACGTGATCCGGATGAGCAAATCGCGCCCATGTTGTGCGCGGGCGTCGCGGGCTATTGTGCCTTTCGACTCATGGATGTGGGAGGCGGCGATCGAGTGGGTCTCTACGGGTTCGGTCCCACGGCTTACTACGTGCTGAAGGTGGCGGACCACTTGGGGATCGAGGTGTATGTCAGCAGCCGCTCTGAGCTCAATCTCGAGCGGGCGCGTCGCCACGGCGCTGTGTGGGTGGGAAATGCCGCCGAGGATCCATTGCCGGTGGAGCTCGATGCCGCCATAGTCTTTCCACCCGCTGGCCAGCTCGTCGAGCTGGCCTTGCAGCGCGTGAAGCCCGGTGGTGTGCTGGTCCTCGCCCCGGTGGCGATGTCCACGATCGAGATTGGTCAGTACTCGGCCAACTTGTGGGGACGCGACATCCGCACGCTCTACAACGTCAATCGGCGCGACGCGGAAGAGTTTCTGAGGCTGGCAGAAGAGATCGATATGAGCCTGGGGACCGAGGTGTTCCCGTTCGATATGTGCCAGGAAGGAATGATGCGCGTGCGACGCGGTGCCATTCGAGAGGCTAACGCGGCCGTGCGGGTATGAGGGCCAGTCCGCCAGCGCGGGCCATTCGCGGTGGTGACGATGAGGTTTCCGACAGCGCCTTCAAAGAAGTGCAGCTGATCTCAGCACCTGGTTGTTGAAGAGCCCCAACCCGAGGTGATTACCGAGACCTTTCGGCTCGGCGTGTACACGTCGGCACTGTCCGCTCGTAGTCGCTGGCCTCTGGGAGTCGGCGGCTGCGCCCGAAAACGAAAAGGAGCGACGATGGAGACTAATAAGTGGGGCATCAACAGCAAACTGGTCCACGGCTCGTACCACCCCGACGCGACGGGCGCGGTGAACGTGCCTATCTACCAGAGTTCCACTTTTGCATTTCGCAACGCCGCCCACGGCGCTGCCCTCTTCGCTGGCGAGGAGGAGGGATTCATCTACACGCGTATCGGAAACCCGACGATCAGCGCGCTGGAAGACTGCGTGGCCGACCTCGAGAACGGCACTGGCGGTGTGGCCACGAGCTCCGGACTGGGTGCGGTTAGCACCCTGTACATGACGCTACTCGAGGCAGGGGCCCACATGGTCAGCACGGCGTCGGTGTATGGACCCAGCCGGGGGCTCGTGGAAAAGCATTTCTCGCGGTTCGGTGTTTCGGCGTCTTTCGTGGACACCTCAAACTTGGAAAACCTGCGTCGGGCCCTGCGGTCCGAGACGCGCCTGGTGTATGTGGAGAGCCCGTCCAACCCTGCGATGCAAGTGACCGATATCGCCGGGGCCGCGCAGATCGCGCACGAGCACGGGTGTCTGCTGGCCGTGGACAACACCTTCGCCAGTCCCTACCTGCAGAAGCCTTTAGAGCTGGGCGCGGATGTGGTGCTCCACTCGGTCACGAAATTCATCAATGGCCACGCCGACGTCGTGGGGGGCATCCTGGTGGCGAAGGACGAGCATATCGTGGAGCGGCTGCGCGACGTGATGGTGTCCATGGGCTGCAACATGGACCCACACCAGGCGTTCCTGGTACTGCGGGGACTCAAGACACTCGGGCTTCGCATCGAGCGGGCACAGGCGGGCGCGCTAGTCATCGCCGAATGGCTTGAGGCGCACCCCAAGGTCGAGCGCGTGCGGTATATCGGCCTTCCCTCACACCCGCAGCACGAGCTAGCCAGGTGCCAGATGCGTGGCTTCGGTTCGATGATCAGCTTCGAGCTGAAGGGAGGGCTGGAGGCCGGCCGGCGTCTGATGAACAACGTCAAGCTCGCCACCTTGGCGGTATCGCTCGGCGGTGTCGAGACGTTGATCGAGCATCCGGCGTCGATGACCCACGCCGCGATGTCGAAAGAGGATCGGGAAGCCGCGGGCTTCCCTGACGGGCTCGTGCGCTATTCGGTGGGTATCGAAGACGTGGACGACTTGATCGCCGATCTGGACCAGGCCCTGACGACCGTTTAGGGGTTTGGTCGCAGGAAGGAGTCGCCTTGGAAGGAGTACTGGGTGAGAGGTAGTAGGTCCCGTTTCCGCATACGATACTATGACGTCTTTTCTCGGATCTACGATCGGTTCGTGGCAGCCCATTCGAGCGACCCGGAGGGGCGGCTCAGAGAAAAGCTGGCAGAGCGAGCGGGGCTGCGCCGTGGGGACCGGGCGCTGGACCTGTGCACCGGAACGGGAGCCATGCTGCCCGCCCTGGCACGACGCACCGGCGAGCGCGGCCTGGTGGTGGGCCTCGACTTCTCACGCGGGATGCTCGAGCAGGCGCGGAGCAAGCTCGCCGGCACATCAGGCGTCGTCCTCGTCCGGGCCGACGCCGAGCGGCTGCCGTTCCGGGACGGCTGCTTCCGTGCGATCAGTTGCTCGCACGCCTTTTACGAGCTCAAAGGGGCTGGGGCGGAGCGTGCCCTCGAGGAGGTGGCCCGCACGCTCGCGCCCGACGGTGTCTTCGTGATGATGGAGCATGGCCTGCCCGAGAAGCGGCTGACCCGTCTTCTGTTCTACATCCGGTTGCTCTCCATGGGCCTTCGCAAGGCGCTCGAGGTGCTCGGCCACGAGGAGGAGTTCTTCCAGCGACACTTCCGTGTCGTAGAACGGCTCGACACGGAGTCGGGCCGGTCCAAGATAATCATCGGGCGCCCGACGGCTCCGCCTGTCTCGCTCGAAAGCGAGTCCCGGGAAGCCGGCTGAGTCACAAATCGATACATCTACGTTACCGAGACTTCGCCGCGCTGTGTCGTGCCGTGTCTATGGTTTGGACCGGTGCGTACACAACAAGGATCGTGGCAGATGAAACGGACAAGACCACCCCGAGTCGCCTGGCTGCGCTCCCACATGCATCTGGGGAGACTGGTGGCGCGGCGCTGGTGATCCGCCTGACCGACACGATGGCAGGGCAGCCTTCAGGCCGCATTGCCCGATACTGACAAGATGGACGACGCGCCGGAGCTCGATAATCTCGCGATTTAGGTTGACGATCCTTTAAGAGACTCTCGTTTCTCATCTTCAGCCGCTGCGCAGCGCGGTGGGGCGGCCTACGCCTCTATCTTGAACACGATCGGTATGCGCACCCAGACTGCCACTTTGCGATCGTAATTCAGAGCGGGCAGGAATGAGAACTGCATCACAGCCTTCAGTGCCGCCTGATCCAGGCTGCTGTAGCCCGAACTCTCTCGAACCTGGCAGTTCTTCACGGCGCCGCGCTCGTCGATGAACGCCCAGACCTCCACTCTGCCTCCTATCCCTGCCGCCCTGAGCGAGATCGGGAACGCGAGTCTCACTATCTCGGCCGCGGCTTCCGGATCCTTCAGCTTGGGGGCAACGGTGTAGGGTGTGAAGACTGGGTGGTCGATCGAGCCAGCGGCGATGTCGTT
>JASFLD010000477.1:0-3983 GCA_050118275.1 Gemmatimonadales bacterium | reverse complement strand
GTGACCATCGGTGGGAAGACGTTCGACTGCTTCAGCGGTTCGGCGATCGTTTCGCCGCCGGCGATGGATGAGCGACTGCGCATCACGGCGTCGTGGATCACGCGGTTACCGGCGGTGCGCGCCGTGATCTCGAGGCCGTCGAGGATCGAGACGCCCGAGGACAGCAAGGTGCCGAGCGTACGGGTGAAACGCGCCACGGCGGTCTTGCGCAACAGATCTCCGAGTATCGGAATCCTCAACATCAGCCGGTCGAGGGCGAGCCGGCCCGGGGACGTCTTGTAGTAGAGGCGCGTCGTGTAGGCCCCGGCGAGGATGAGGCCGAGGATCAGCCACCAGTAGTTCTGCAAGACGTCGGACAACCAGATCACCAATCGCGTCGGCGCCGGCAGCTGCATGTCGACGCTGGCGAACATGCTCTCGAACGTCGGAATCACGAAGACCAGCAAGACGGTGACCGCGATGACGGCGACGCTGAGGATGACCCCCGGATAGATCAGCGCGCCTTTGACCTTGCGGACCAGCGCTTCGTTCTTCTCCAGGAAGACCGACAAGCGGAGCAGTACCGTGTCCAGGATACCCCCGGCTTCGCCGGCGGCCACCATGTTCACGTAGAGGTCGCTGAACACCCGCGGGTGGTTACGTAGCGCATCGGCCAGCGTGGCGCCGGACTCGACGTCCGCCTGCACCTCGCGGATGCTGTTGGCGAGGAACTTGTTCTCCGTCTGCTGCGCGAGAATGTCGAGGCACTGCACGAGCGGCAGGCCCGAGTTCACCATGGTCGCGAACTGCCGGGTAAAGTGGACGATCTCCTTCATCCGGACGCGGCGACCGAACGGCAGCGTGACGTCCTTCGGTTTTTCCCTGACGGTGACGGGTATCAGCCGCTGCCGTCGCAGGTAGCCGATCACCGCCTCGCGGCTGGGCAGATCGACGTTACCCGTCTGGATGTCGCCGGTTACCGTTTTCGCGCTATAGATGAAGATTGGCATCTCTCAATCCCCGCATACACCCATCGCTGACACGAACCGTCCCGCGCTCCGACGCCGGCGCCTCAGGCCGGCACCGGCTCGCCGGCCATCCGTAGCAACTCGTTCGGATCCGCCGACCGTTTCAGCGCCTCGTCCAGCTTGATCTCGCTTTGGAGAACCAGTTGGTGGAAGGCATCGTTCAGCGTCTGCATCCCGTGCTTCTTACCCGCCTGCATCAACCCGTAGATCTGCTGCACTTTCGCGTCGCGAATCACCGCCCGGATCGCCGGCGTGGCGACCAGCACCTCGCAAGCGACGACGCGGCCCCGGCCCCTCGATTTGGGCAGCAGCGTCTGGGTGATCACACCCTCGAGGACGAACGACAACTGCGCCCGGACCTGCGACTGCTGGTGGGACGGGAACACGTCGATGATGCGGTTGATACTTTCGGCCGCCGAGTTGGTGTGGAGGGTCGCGAGGCACAGGTGACCCGTCTCGGCCGCGGTGAGCGTCATCGCGATGGTCTCCAGATCGCGCATCTCGCCGACCAGCAGCACGTCCGGGTCCTGGCGCAGCGCGTACTTCAACGCGTTGGCGAAGCTCTGAGTATCGGTACCCACCTCGCGCTGATTGATCATACAGCTCTGATGCCGGTGGATGAACTCGATCGGCTCCTCGATCGTGATGATGTGGCCACGCCGCGTCTTGTTGATGTGGTCGACCATCGCGGCCAGGGTCGTCGACTTGCCCGATCCCGTCGGTCCGGTCACCAGCACCAGTCCGCGCGGTCGCTCGGACAGCTTACGCAGGATGGGCGGCAGGCGTAGATCGTCGAACCCCATGATGTCGAACGGGATCAGACGGATCGCCAGCGCGACACACCCTCGCTGCCGGTAGGCGTTCCCGCGAAAGCGGGCCAGATTCTGGATCCCGAAGGAGAAGTCCAGCTCGTCTTCCTGCTCGAATCGTTTCTTCTGCGTCTCGGTGAGTATCGAGTAGGTGAGGCTGAGCGTGTCTTTCGGCATCAACGTCTGGTCGACGTACGAATTCTCCAGTTCGCCGTCGATCCGCAGCTTAGGACGCTGACCGGCGGTCAGGTGCAGGTCCGACGCCCGCCGCTCGATCATCTCCTCGAGGAGTCCCCGAATGCTGATATTCGCCATATGCTCGTGCCCGTATCTCTTGTCTGTCGCGAGATTACATCGCTGCAGGTTCCTGCGGGATTTTAGCGCCGGACGCTTCGGAAGACCAGCGGCGGACTCCCGCTCGCTTTTCCGAGCGACCGGCTGCGGCAGGGGGAGGAGCCGAACCGGGGACACCGAACACCGCCGCGGGCGGCTCGGTCTCGACGGCTATGCCGCCGTCTCCTTCACTACTTCCTCCAACGTCGTCACGCCCCGTCCCACCTTGATCATCCCATCATCACGCAACGTCAACATGCCGGCCTTGATGGCTTGCTCTTTGAGTACATCGGCGCTCTCGCCGTGCATGATCAGGCGGCGGATCTCCGCCGTGATCGGCATGACTTCGTACAGCCCCTGCCGCCCCCGATAGCCCGTCCCGTCGCAGATGTCACATCCGTCGCCGCGGTAGAATTTCAGCTCGGCGACCTTCTCCGGGGCGATCATCGCCGCCTCGAGGACGTCCGCCTCGTATTCGACCTCCCGCTTGCAGGCGGTACAGATCCGACGCACCAGGCGCTGCGCCGTCACCATATTGACGGCCGACGCCACGTTGAACGGCTCGACGCCGATGTCGATCAAGCGCGTGATCGTCGATGCGGCGTCGTTCGTGTGCAGGGTCGACAGCACGAGGTGGCCGGTGAGCGCGGCCTTGATCGCGATCCCGGCTGTCTCGAGGTCACGGATCTCACCGACGAGGATGATGTTCGGATCCTGGCGCAGAAAGGCCCGCAGCGACGCCGCGAAGGTGAGCCCGATCTCCGGCCGGACCTGGACCTGGTTGATGCCGTGCAGGTTGTACTCGACCGGATCTTCCGCGGTCATGATGTTGACTTCCTCGGCGTTGATCTTCGTGATCGCCGAGTACAGCGTCGTCGTCTTACCGGAGCCGGTGGGCCCCGTGACCAGGACCATGCCGTATGGATTCCGAATCGCGGTCACGAAATCCTTCTCCGCCTTCGGCTCCATACCGAACTTCTCCAGATCGAGCTGCAGATTCGACTTGTCCAGGATACGCAACACGATCTTCTCGCCGAACAGGCCCGGCAGCGTCGAGACGCGGAAGTCGATCACCCGCCGGCCCATGCGCATCTTGATGCGCCCGTCCTGCGGCACACGCCGCTCGGCGATGTTCAGGTCGGCCAGAATCTTGACCCGGCTGGTCAGCGCCGCCTTCATGCGGATGGGAGGCCGCATGATCTCTCGCAGCGCGCCGTCGATCCGGAAGCGGACCCGCACGTCCTTCTCGTACGGCTCGATGTGGACGTCGCTGGCACCTTTCTGGACGGCGCTGGTGAGGATGCCGTTGATCAGCTTGACGACGGGCGCCTCTTCGACCTGGGCCTGGAGCGCCGTGACCGATATTTCATCATCGTGGGCGCCCTCGACGACCTCGATGTCTTCCTCGTCGAATTCCTTCAGCAGGTCCTGGAGACCGTCATCGAGCGACTCGTAGTATTTCTCTACCGCCTTCTTCAGCGAGAACTCGCCCGCCACCACCGGCTCGATGTCGTAGCCGGTCGAGAACCGGAGCTCATCGATCGCGTCCAGATTGGTGGGGTTCGACATGGCCACGGTCAGCATCCGCCCCATGCGGCGAAGCGGCAGGACCAGGTGGCGAGTGGCGATCTCGGGCTTCACCAGGGCGATGATCCGCTTGTCGATCTCGTTGATCCGCGACAGATCGACGGCTTTGACGCGGTACTTGCGCGCCAACACCCGCGTCAGATCCGTCTCCGAGACGAAGCCCATCGCGACCAGCGTATAGCCGAGCCGCGAACCGTTGTTGCGCTGTTCCGTGAGGGCGCGCCTCAGTTGCTCCTCGGTGATGAGG
>JASFLD010000476.1:0-3985 GCA_050118275.1 Gemmatimonadales bacterium | reverse complement strand
GGTGATGTCGTAGAAGCGAGGGCTCTCGGCACGGTCGATCCGCGCGCGCGCTTCGCGCAGGAAGTCGTCCGGTGTCGGAACGTCCGGTTCCAGCAGCATGCGGACCAGGCGATAGCGAGGCTGCGCCGCCTCGATCACGTAGGTGCCGGCGGGGAATTCTCGGCTGGCCGCCTCATTGCCCTCGCGGTCCAGCAGATTGCCCAATCGGGTCGGCTCGCTCAGACGACTTACCTCGATGCCGTTCTTCACCAGCATGTTGGCCAACTCGGTGGTGTGTTGGGGGTCACCCTCCGGCGGGATGAGATAGCGACGGGTGCCCTGTCGGCCGGAGGCGATGTCGGCGCGGACCGACTGATAGTAGTCGTCCAGCAGGGCTTCGCGCCGAGCGACGGACGTCTGGGCGGCCGTCCAGGCGGCCACGTACTGCTGTTCCAGGGCGTCGGCCAGGGTACGCACGCTGTGGTCGGGTCGCTCGAGGGCGAGCCCGCGGCTCGACCCCTGTTCGTAGAGCATCCCCACCGCGCCGTGGAAGTCACCCATCGAGGTGGTGTAGCCCGGGTAGAAATAGTCGAAGGCCTCGCGCGTCATGTACTCGAAGCCGGCCGAGTCGAAGGCGCTGGCGTAGGCGTGGCTGAAGATCTGGAACCAGCGCTTCGAGTGCTCGGGGAAATAGGGCGCGTAGGGGTCGGTGCCCGGGTCGAAAAAGAACTCGGTGTCCGAGCCCATCTCGTGCATGTCGACGACGATCTGCGGGTGCCAGGCGACGATCGTCGGGAGGCGATAGCGGGTTTCGCGCTGAGTGAGGGCGAACCAATCACGGTTCGTATCGAAATAGTAGTGGCCGGTTCGAAACTTGAGCCCCTGCCAGCGGTCGAAATTGTTGTTCCAGTCCTCCGGCTTCGGGTTGGGTTGGCGCCCGATCTTCTGATGGTTGAGATTCGCGAAGGCGTCGCGGCCATCTGGGTTGAGCATGGGATCGATGAGGATGACCGCGTTGCGCAGTACCTCCATGGTAGCTGCATCATCCTGAGTCGTCAGGCGTTCCAAGAGCTTGAGAGCACCCTCGGACCCGGAAAGCTCGAAACCGTGGATCGAGCCGCCGTACCACATGATCACCGGCTGCTGGGCGATGATCTGCGCGGCCTGGTCCGGCGATGTGATGCGTGGGTCGGCCAATCGCCCGGCGGCGTCGCGGATCGCCTCCAATCGTGCGTGATTCTCCGGAGCCGTGACGATCGCGACCAGCAGTCTCCGGCCCTCCCAACTTTCGCCTTGATCGATCACGCTGACGCGATCGGAGACTTCGGCGAGCGTTCTCAAGTAGAGCATCGCTTCGTGATGTAGCGTGATGCGCTGACCGAACTCGTGTCCGGTGACTTCGGCGAAGCTGGGCACTTGCGCGCTGGCCGCCGTAACCGACGACGCGCCGGCGCAAAGGATGAGGGCGGCGAATACAACGAGACGCTGTCTCATTTACGGACTCCGGTCGAGTGGTTTTTGGGCGCGGTCGCCCGGCCCCAGCGAGCGGCCGGCTCGCCGGCGGGTCGATCGAAGCAGCTTGGTCGGGGGTGTGCGATCAAGCGATTCTAGGTTACGGCTGGCAGCGGCGCTAGGGCGAGCTTGGACTGCCGCGGAGCGTGACGTTGACGGCTCCAGGGTGAGAGCGCAGTGCCAGCGCTGGCGATGTTTGGGGGTGCTGGGGGCAGGCTCGGCCGGGGTCGCGAGTGTCGGTCCTGCCCGGGGCGTTGCGATTTTCTGCACCTCGAATAGGGTTGTAAGGCCTGAACAATCGAAGCATTGTCGATCGGGCGGATGGACGAACCGATCCATCGCTCGTCGGCTCGAGGGACTGGGAGGTACCCATGACTTGGTTCCGGGTCGCGCTGTTGGGTCTGGCACTCAGCTTGTTCTGTCCGCCCGCGGCAATCGGACAGGAGGCCGAGGCCGCTGTCCGCCGGCCGGCGAATCCCGCGGACGTGGAATCGATCGATGCGGTCATCGAGGCGGTATACGATGTGATATCGGGTCCGGCGGGGGCGCGTGATTGGGATCGCATGCGCTCGCTGTTCATTCCGGAGGCCCGGCTGATCGCCGTCGGTGACGCTCCGGACGGTTCGTTCACCCAGCGGGTGATGAGCTTGGAGGACTACATCGGACGGGCGGGAGCGTACTTCGAGCAGAACGGTTTCGTCGAGCGCGAGCTGGCGCGCCGGACCGAACGGTTCGAGCACATCGCTCACGCGTTCAGCACCTACGAGTCGTTGCACAGCGCCGATGACCCGGAGCCGTTCTCGCGCGGGATCAACAGCTTCCAGTTGATGCACGATGGGGAGCGGTGGTGGATCGTGACGATCTACTGGGAGGCGGAAACGCCGGACAAGCCGATCCCCGACAGGTATTTGCCCTGAGACGCGTTGCGACGCATCGAATTCAGGCGCGAGCGCGCAGCCTGAACCCCAACCATCAGAGGAGGAATCGTGCGGAGAAGGGAATTGAAGGAGCTATGGGCGGTCGCGGCGGCGATCGCTCTGTTCGTGGCGCCCGCGCAGGGCCAGCAGCTCCCGGCGGACGCCGATGCGGTCGCGGCGCGGCTCGACGCATCGCCGCGGCACGGCGAATGGGTGAAGTACGACGCCGGCGCGGGCGACTCGGTGACGGCTTGGGTCGTCTACCCGGAGCGCAGCGATGAGGCGCCGGTCGTCGTCGTGATTCACGAGATCTTCGGTATGAGCGATTGGATTCGGGGCGTGGCCGACCAGTTGGCGGCGGAAGGCTTCATCGCCATCGCACCCGACCTGCTGAGCGGCAAGGGGCCCGGCGGCGGAGGGACGGAGTCGGTCGACCGGCAGGGCGCCGTGCGCCTGGTGCGGGAGCTGGACCGCGGCGAAGTCGTGCGCCGTTTGAACGCTGCGGCCGACTACGCCACCGGGCTACCGGCGGCGCGCTCGGAGTTCGGGGTCGTCGGCTTTTGCTGGGGCGGATCGACCAGCTTCGCCTACGCGACGGCACAGCCGGACCTGGGGGCGGCGGTCGTCTATTACGGCTCCGCGCCGGATGCCGAGGCGCTGTCGCGGATCGAAGCCCCGGTGCTGGGGCTGTACGGCGGCGACGACGAACGGGTGAACGCGACGATCGCGCCGGCGGAGCGGGAGATGGAGCGCCTGGGCAAGTACTACGAGTACGAGATCTACGACGGCGCCGGCCACGGTTTCCTGCGTCAGCAGAGTGGGCGCGATGGAGCCAACATGCGGGCGACGGAACAGGCCTGGCCGCGGACCATCGCGTTCTTCAAGGCCGAGCTCGGCAACTAGGCCGAGCTCGGTACCGATCGCTGAGGAGGAGGGAAGGGCTCAGAAGGCCAGGCTGAGCCCGACCGTCCAGCGGGTCCTCTCCTGTTCGATGTCCCAACCGCCCTCGAGGACACCGCGCAAGTTGCGGCGCCACATCCAGCCAGCGCCGCCGGTGATGGTGTGGTATTTCTGTATTTCAGCAGGTCCGCCGAGGCCAACATCCAGGAGTGGCTGGTCGGCGTAGATGTAGTTGTAGAGGCTGAGGAGATACCAGCGGCCGCCCGGCAGTCTGTAGATCGCCTCTAGGAAGCCGCCGTCGGTCTGCACGACCAAGCCGTCCGTAAAGACGGGATTGTCATCCTCGCGGTGAACGTACTGAGCGTTCAGCTCGAGGGCACCCAGACTGATGGTGGCATCGGCGCCCAGCATCCAGAGGTAATTCTTGACATTCGACTCCTCGCCCTCCGGTAGCACGTCCTGGCGACCCCAGTACCCCATGGCGCCCAGTCTAAAATCGTTCAGCACGGGCCAGTTGAGGTGTGCGAAGTAGTTCTTCGGTGAGTCGTTATCGAGTTGCCGGTTTTCGTTGTCCGGTCCCTTGCCGTTTCCGTTGACCGCGGTTCCCGTGAGTGTGAGGTTGGAGATGTCCCACATAGCCGAGATCCCCCGCTCGTAGGTGAGGTCCTGGGGCGCAT
>JASFLD010000475.1:0-3989 GCA_050118275.1 Gemmatimonadales bacterium | reverse complement strand
CCCTGGGACGATGAAACGAACCGGCGTGAAGGCGGCGGTCTGCTTCTATCCCTACTTCACGGAGTTGGTGACAGGGGAACAGATCGAGGGACTGCGCCGGCGCCTGCTCGATCCGGCCGAGTTCTGGACGAATTATCCGGTCCCATCGACGAGTGCGGATGACCGTTACTACAGTCCGGACGCGGAATGGAAGGGAAAGCGGCACAACTGTCCCTGGAACGGTCGAGTCTGGCCGATGGCAAACTCCCACGTTGCGGAGGCTCTGGCGGTTTCGGCTGTCACGCACGACGCCAGCCTGCGGCCCGCGGCGGCGGAATTCATCCGCAAGTTCATCCACATGATGTTCCACGATGGCGACCCGTCCCGGCCGAATTGCTTCGAGCACTACAACCCAGACACCGGCCAGCCGTCGTTGTATCGTGGATTCGATGACTACCAGCATTCGTGGGTCAATGACCTGATCGTGAAGTATGTGGCGGGCTTTCGGCCGGGCGAGGCTGGGAGTTTCGTCGTAGATCCGTTGCCGTTCGAGTTAGCGGCGCTTTCTCTGCAGCGTCTTCCATTCCGCGATCACGAAATCGGCGTCACAATCGACGGCCCGAGATTCTCGGTCAGCCTCGATGGGAAGGAAACCGCCGATTCGACGTTGGGTTCACCCGTCGAGGTGAGGGTCTGACCGTGCTGGCCGGGGTGTGGAATGTCGACGTCGTATGTCTGGAGAGCACGGCCGGCCAGAGATGAGCCCTCCGCATGCTCCCCAGCCGGATCTGATCAAGCTGCTGGGCACGGCCGGAGCGCGGTTCGTGGTCGCCAGGCAGCTGCGGTCGTCGGCGGGCACGTTCATCCGGATCGCCGGCAGGAACGTCGTTCTCGATCCCGGGCCCGGTACGTTGGTCAGGCTGGCGAAATCGAGACCGGCGATCGACGTGACCAAGTTGGACGCCGTCATCCTCTCTCACCTGCACATCGATCACAGCAACGACGTCAACGTGCTGCTCGACGGCATGACATCCGGAGGCCTGGCCAGACGGGGCGTGCTGTTCGCCCCGGCGGCCTGCCTCGAGGGGGAGGACGCGGTGGTGCTGCGTTACTTGCGGCCCCATCTGGACGCGATCGTGACGCTGGAGGCCGAGAAGACGTACAGTCTTGGGGACCTGAGCATCACGACATCGGTGGCGCACGACCATGGGACCGAGACCTACGGGATCAGCTTCGATCGTTCGGGCCGGAAGATCTCCTTCCTCGTCGACACGCGGCTCTTTCCCGGTTTGGCCGAGAGCTATGCCGGCGCGGACGTGCTGGTGATGAACGTCGTGCGGTTGGCGCCGCACAAGAGCGGACGCGTCCGACACCTCTGCGTCGATGACGCCAGGGAGATACTCGCCGAGGTCAGGCCGCGGATCGCGGTGCTCACCCACTTCGGCATGACGATGATCAAGGCCAAGCCGTGGCGCATTGCAGAAGAGCTGTCCGAGGAATTGGGCATCGACGTTCGGGCAGCCAGCGATGGAATGACCATCGACCTCGAATAGCCGGCCCGCAAGTAGCAGTCGCGCCTCTCCTTCCCAACCTCCTACCTCCTACCTGCTCCTGTTCCTGATCCTCATCGTCATCGTGATCGTGATGCCAGTCGCTCGCGCGACGCGGCGTTGAGCACACGGTCGACTTCGCTCGGTCGACGGGTTTGCCGGCGGCCGCCTCGAGCGACTAGCGCGGCACCGCCGACCAGCGAAGCCGGCCGCCGGGGTCCGCCGCGCGGACGAGAAATGCCCACCCGCCGTCGAGGTCCGCGACCTTCAAGAGGACGCGGTTGAATCCGGCGTGGAGCCGAACCGGTATCTCGAGGTCGTCGGCGACGGAGATGTTGCGGCCCTGACGCTCCGAGACCCGCTGGCCGTTCACCCAGAGCACGTGCGCGTCGTCAGCGCCGAGCAGGAGGATGGCTTCGCGCTCGTCCGGCGCGTAGAGGTAGGCCTGTGCGTAGGCGGCGACCCAATCGTTCGGTGAGAAGTATCCGTTGAGGCGCACCCGGCCATCCGCGCCGGCCGTGGCCGGTCGCCAGCGGACCGTATCCCCGGCGATGCCGGGATAACCGAGCGTCAGGTCGGGGTCGCGCTCCGGTCCGTACACGCTGTCGATGGCGGGGCTGATCTCGCTACCCAATCGCTGTGGATTCGGGAACGGGCCGACCACGTGCCAGGCACGGGCCCAGCGCTGGATCGGCGTGGCCAGCAGAGCGGCGGGCAGCAGGTCGCCCTGACCGGTCAGGCCGATACCGATGGACCGCCCTGCGGCGACCGTGTCGATGACGACGGCCGGGAGGACCGTCTTCTGCTCCGTCTCCAGCGCGACGGTGCGAGGTGGGCCGTCCTCCACTTGATAGACGACATGGCCACGGCCGGGGCCGCCGATCGGGTAGACGCTGACCTCGTAGAGATCGGCCCTGGGGATCTGCAGGGTGAGCCGGGTTCCGTTCGGCTGGGGCTCGACCGTGAGCGATTCCGCGGGGGCGGCGCCGGGTGGGATCTTCACCGCCAGGGTCCGGCGCTCGTCGGCAGGTGGCAGCGGTGGCGGGTCGGCATGCGGTTCGACCTGGTACCAGTAGGCCATCGTAGCGTAGTCCGCGACTTCCTGGTTGGCGTGGCCGTGCTCGAGCTCGATACGAATCGAGTCGTGGAACGAGATCGGGTCGGGGATGTGCCAGCGGTAGGCGGCGATCCGCGCCAGGCTATCGTCTTTCACTACCACTCCATGGTAGGGCGCGGCAAATGCTCCCTGGTCGAAGTACCAGCCGCCGTTGAAGTAGTCCTCTGTGCCGGTGCCCTGCCCGCGGAACTCGCCGTCGACCGTGAAGATCTCGTCCCCCTCGAGGAAAGACAATCGGCCGGAGTGTGACTCGGCATTCAACGACATTCCGGCGAAGTAGCCGCGCCCGTGGGCGTCGAGCACCAGGTGCGGTTCGGGACGCGTCGTCCGGCGGTCACGGTTCCACCAGGCGTGGAAGGTGGCGACTTCGGCGGGCAGTTTCTCGACCTTCTCGAGGTCTATGTTGAAGTAGAACGCGTCGATGTTGCGCCCGGTACCGTTCTCGGCGATGATGCGGGCCCGGTCGCGAAACGGCATCGGTAGATAGGCGAAGAAGCCGCCGCTCGAGACGCCCATCGGCAGGGCGGCGTAGTGGCGCCTGTCGAATCCGTTACCGAAGAAGTCGCCGAGCGGCGCGAGGACCGATGGGGTCGATTCGTCGTCCCAATACATCTTGAGCGCGATACGCCGCAGATAGTGTGGATCGCGGCTCGATACGGTAATCCAGATACGCCGGATCACCCCGGGTCCCCGAACATCGAGCAGCACCGCCGTGTCGCCGGCGGCGATCTCCAGGCGGTCCCGGTTGCCCCCGGTGGTGTCGTACGAGGAGATGTGCTGGAACGCTCCCGGCCCGGGAATGAGCAGGTGGTCGAACGGGCCGTCGAGGGCCGGCTCTGGTCGCGAGCTGCAAGCGGTCAAGAGGGTCAGGGCCGCCAGGACGGCGGTTGGGGTTCGCGTGGAAACGGAGGCCCGCATCGTCATGTCGCCCATCTCCATGCTCAGGCGGTGAATTCCCAGCCCGTGTCGGTCGTGCGACTTCGGGATCTCACAGTAGGATTGGGAGGCGGGCGGCGATCGTCCAGCCCTATCGGGCGCTCGACGCGCGGCGAACGGAGCTGTACTCCGGCGTCGTTCAAGCAGACGCGAGGAACGTCACTCGGGGAGAGAAGGCGACACCGGCGGCGGCGATGCGCTTGACCGCCGGCGGGGGCGGAGGACCCCCGGGGCCCTCCGAATCGGCGACCCTGTGAATCGGGCGCCTTCCCACCTCGTCCAATGCCCGTGTGTTCGAGAGCAAACGGGATTGGCGTCGCTCAGTTGGTATGCCAGCCCCAGAAGTCGCCGTAGAAGTCGCGTATGCGCTGCGCGTCCTCCTGCGTGATCGTCGCTCCGGGCTCCTT
>JASFLD010000474.1:0-3990 GCA_050118275.1 Gemmatimonadales bacterium | reverse complement strand
AAGCGCGCCGCCGTCTCTCTAGTTGGCAGCACGGGGATCCCCCGCCCGAGAAGAATCGGGTGAACGGCTACCGTCAATTCATCTACCTGCCCGGCGTCGAGCAAACTCCTGAACAAACCCCCACCTCCCAGCAGCCAGATGTGCTTCCCCTCCCGGGCGCGCAGCTCATCCACCGTCGTCGCCGCATCATCGTGCACCAACTCGACCTCCGGATAGTCGGACGGCTGAAGCGTGCGCGAGAAGACGTAGCTCGTCAGGCCCGGATACGAGCTCATTCCCTGTCCCAACATGAACTCGAACGTCTTTCGTCCGATGAGCGCCGTGTCGACGGAGGCGAAGAACTCCTTCATTCCGTAGTCCTGGTCCATGAAGAGCCAATCGACCTCGCCCTTTGGCCCGGCGATGCAGCCGTCCAAGCTCATGGCGACGAAATGGATGACCTTACGCATGCTCAACCTCCCGGACTGGGCGTACGGTACACTGGACGGCGGCGGTGAGGCGGAAGTTCTTCGTCGTGGCTGGCCGTGCTACCGGCCAGATCACCGCACCTCAGAAGGCGAAGAGTCAGCATCGACCACGACAGTGTAGTCTGTACCCTCCCATCGGTTCTCATCCAACCAGTAAAAGGTGAACACGATCTCCGCGCCAGCCGGTAGCTGGGACGTAGGAAGGTCAGCGACATACACGCCCAGACCCGTCTCGCGAGTCGGCTCATCGCTGACCATGGCCCAAGCGTCGGCGCTCCAGTGGACTCGCGCCGGGGCGAGCGCTTCCACCCTGAGTGTCCGTCCACCCGGCATCGTTCGGCACTTGTGGTTGAAGCGCCATTGGTAGAAGAGGCTCTCCGTCCGCTGCCGGAGGTATCGCTCGGTCGTTTGCCTTGGTTGATCGAACACCCACCCCTCAGCCAGCGAACGCAGTAGCTTCACGTACTCGGCATGCGCCCACACCAGCGGCATAGCCGAGCCGCTGGGACGACCGCGGAACAGCAACCTCTCCGGAATGTCAGCCGCGTCCCAGATCTGTTCCGGGATCATCCCGCCCTCGTTCGCGAAGCGCTCGACGGCCAGACGGAGCCTCTGAGCCTCGCCGGGATTGCCAGCCGCCAGCTCGTAATGGGCACGCTCGCCGGTCAACAACGGCCAGGCGCGACCGACGCCCGTGCCGTCGAAGGGCGAGCCGTCTTCGTGCTCGCCGTAGCCGTCGTCGTTGTAGCGATGCCAGCATGGCCCCAACGGCGTGTCGACTCTGAGCAGCGCGTCGATCACCTTGACCGTGTTGCGGACGCGCTCATCGTCGGGTGCCCGCAGACCGAACCGCACCAACGCCAACGCATCCGGACTCACCGTGAGGGTTTCGGCTCGAAGGCTGTCCGTCAGCGGTCGGTTCTTGATGGGGACGAAACCGCCCAGCGGTGAGGACGCGTCGGCGGTCTCCGGGGCCGCGATGCGCACGTAGTAGCCGGACACGCCCAGCCGGTGGGCCAGATCCGTGCCCGTCGCATAGGTCCAGGCCTCGATCCGGTCGTTCCAGAAGTCCGCCGTCTCGCGGAGGTAGGCGGCCTCGTTCTCGGCGCCTCGACGCTCGGCATGTTCGGCAGCGACCAGCAGCGCGGCGATCTCGACGGCCAGGGTGAACGGCGAGTAGCCCGGGTCCTCCTCCCAGCGGTCTTGCGCCGTGACGGGTCCGTTTCTCACCAGGTAGGAGGCCGCCTTACGGATCATCGGCCAGAGTCGGTCACGATCATCCTCGTCCAGAGCTCCTTCCCGCAACGCCAAATCGACAAGCAGGATGGGGAACGCGGTCTCGTCCATCTGCACGCCGCCCCAGTAAGCGGTCCCGTCCAGCCACATGTTCTGAGGCCAGTGCCCGTCGGCCTCTTGCGTCGCCTGCAGGTAGTGAATGGCCTGGCGGACCGGCTCGCGCGAACCGGCGGCGAGGAGGCCGCCGACCGACTCGACCAAATCACGGGGCCACACCAGGTGGTAGCCGCCCAAATCATCGTCGCCTTTGCTGGCCCCCCACGGGATCGAGAGGCTGGCGATGCTTCCCCCGGGGAATCGCTTCGATTCGTGCACCCGGAGAACCATCATGCTCGTATCGAAGAAGTTGGCGTTCGCCTGCGTTTCGCTCGCCCCACCCAACGCGACTAGCTTCGCGTGCCACCCCTTCCACTCTTCCACGGATCGGGCGCAAGCTGCCTGGAACCCATCCTGCAGGCTGGCCAGAGCCCGGTGCCCCGCTTCCTCGGCGGACTGGCCGAATCCCAAGACCAGCACGACCTCCGTGCCATCGTCAGGCAGCGTGAGCTCGCCGGTCAAAGCGACGTTTCCGTTCTCGGCGCGGTCGTAGGCCGTGCTGAGCCGCTTGTCCGCGTTCAGCTCCTGCCAGCCGTCCGACACTCCGACGAATCCCACGCTGCGGGCGATCCAAGGAGTCGACGACGCCAGCGCCAGTGTCGAGGCACGACCAGACGCGAAGAGCATCTCCACACCCTTGTGCTCGCCCAACCAGGCGGTGTTGTCCGAGCCGCGGTTGTCGACATGCGGAGCGAGCAGAACATACAGGCGAAGGCCCGAAGGCATGTCCTCCAGGCTGGCGAGGGAGATCTTCTGCAAGACCACATCGCGCCGCGGATCGGCGACGACCCACTTCTCGACGCGGTAGCGACCCCGGTTACACGTGTTCACCAATCGGTAAATCGGCACCCCGGGGTACGGCAGATCTACCTCGTGGTGCGTGTCTCTCTTCTCCTCCGAGAAGAAATCCTGACCATCGGTGACGATGAGGCCCATGTCGCGCGTGCAAGCGCGATCGACGCGCGGGTAGTAAACCTCGTTGAGGATACCGTAGCCAATGGTGAACCAGACGCGGCTGACCTCGGACAACGCCGTGCCCACGCCGCTCTTGCTGCTCGACGTCCACTTCGGCGGAATACCGGGCCAGCCCGGCGCGTGAGATACCGAGTTGTGCATGATTCGTCTGTCGGCGCTTGCCCCTCGATTCGCTGTCTACTCAATCTTGTGCGTGCACTCGCCATTCTCAATGCACCCGCCATGCCAGGAATGCCAGCGCGATCACCACGGTCGAGCGGCCAGCCGACACGCGCGGTTCCGCCCAGCGAGTTGATCGAACACGACAGCGAAATCCTCCCAACCTCGAGCGGTCGTCTACCGCGCTCGCCGCGTGGCTGATATCGACCAAGTTGGTTGATAAGAACACAGCAGCTCGACTCGATGACCGGCGGACAGAGTCGCCCCTCACCGGCCGAAAGCGCCCGAGGCTCGCCGATCCAAGCTCCTGAGACGGCCTGCTGCCCGGCGCGGCACATCGCTTGCCCCTCTCAACTGCCCATAAGGAAGCCAACGCGCTGGTTTGCGCGCGTCACACGGAAGTCATTCCGCTCGAGGCGGGGCCGACGCGGTCCGGCGGCGTCAGCGGCATGAAGGCGGATTCGGGAGATAGGCAGATGATGAATAGGCAGACGATCGTTGGAAGTCTCTCCAAGACTTCGCTGGTGGTATTCTCAGCGTGCCTGGCGCTTCTCATCGAGCCGGGCATGCCGACTGCCCAGGCGCAGTACTTCGGACAGAACAAGGTGGAGTACAGGACGTTCGATTTCTCGGTGCTGAAGACCGATCACTTCGACATCTACTACTACAGGAACGAGGAGGCGGCGGCGCGGCAAGCGGCGCGCATGGCCGAGCGTTGGTACGTCCGGCTCTCCAATCTGCTGAACCACGAACTGCAGGGACGGCAGCCGCTCATCCTCTACGCGAGCCACCCCGATTTCGTGCAAACGACCGCGATCTCCGGCCAGATCGGCGAGGGTACGGGCGGCGTCACCGAGGCCCTCAAGCGCCGGATCGTCCTCCCTCTGCCCGGTCCGCTGGCGGAGGCCGACCACGTCATCGGGCACGAGCTGGTCCACGCATTCCAGTACGACATCACGGGCGGAAGTGGGCCGCTCTCCGGGGCTCCCGGCGCTAC
>JASFLD010000473.1:0-3991 GCA_050118275.1 Gemmatimonadales bacterium | reverse complement strand
GGAGGCGGCCGAGATGGTGGGCAACGGTTTTGGTAAACCGCGCTCAGCGATCCGAAACTCGTTCGAGACAATCTCCCTTCCCTTCGACATCGGCCAGCGCCGCCTGCGGTTCGCACGTCGAAGGGCAGGTGAGATACCGCACGCTGGCGACTCTGCCCTGTCATACGACCGGAAATGAAGAGCGATCTGACCTGTACTTCTATGGACGATATGCGTGATACCGTGACCGAAGACGAATTTACTCGGAACTGCCTACAGCTTCGGTGGCTCGACGACACCGGCGGTGACTCGCTGTGAGCACCATCGACGCCGCCATCGCAGCCGCTTGGTTGGATGAACCGATCCGCGCCGAGATCTTCGGCATCGAGCGTCTCGAGCAACACGCCGAGAGCCTGGCCGCGGCCCAGCGCACCACCAAGAAGCCTGCCAAAAGAAAGGACCTTCTCCCAAGGGTCCACCAGAACCGACGCGCACTGCTGGGGGCCTACCGGAACATCGTCGAGGCGGTCCGAGAGAAGAGCGAGATCACGCCGGCCGCGGAGTGGCTGCTCGACAACTTCTTCGTCGTGGACGAACAACTCCGGGCGATTCGCGACCACCTCCCGGGTAGCTATTACCGCCTGCTGCCGAAGATCGCCGATGGCCACCTCGCCGGATATCCTCGCGTCTACGGGCTGGCCTGGGCCTACGTGGCCCACACCGACAGCCGGTTTGACTCGACGACGCTTCAGCGATTCGTCCGCTCCTACCAGCGCATCCAGCCACTGACCATCGGGGAGATCTGGGCTGTAGCCATCCACCTCCGCGTGGCTCTCGTGGAGAACATGCGGCGCCTGGCGGAGCGGATCATCCGCTCCCGCGAGGCGCGAGTCGCGGCCGACGAGCTAGCGGACCGCCTGCTGGGCCTGGGCGGTCAGCCGGCGGAACAGGCGGATGATGTCCTGAGCCGTCTGGACGGCGCCCCTCTCGCCGACGCTTTCGCAGTACAGCTTATTCAGCGGCTGCGTGACCAGGACCCTTCGGTCATGCCGGCCCTGGCCTGGCTCAACGAGAAGCTGAGCGCCCAAGGCACGTCGGCCAACGACGTGGTCGCCCAGGAACACCATGCTCAGGGTGCGGCGAACGTCACCGTCCGGAACATCATCACCAGCATGCGGTGGATGTCCTCCATCGACTGGCTCGAGTTCTTCGAAAGCGTCAGTCTGGTGGACGAAGTCCTCCGCGCCTCTCCCGGATTCGCGGCTATGGATTTCGCGACGCGGAACGCGTACCGGACCCAAATCGAGCTGCTCTCCCGTCGTTCGGGGCGATCGGAGATCGAGGTGGCACGAGAAGTCACGCTCCTGGCCCAGAGCGCCGCCCGGGAAAACGGACAATCACAGACGGATCAGACCGAGCGTCAGGAGGGCGAGCCGGGCCTTCCCGGCGTTCCCGTGCGTGCCGAGGAAGACCCCGGGTACTATCTCGTGTCCTCGGGCAGGAGGGCGTTCGAGAAGCGCCTGGGTTTTCGCGTTCCCTTGCGAATCAGGCTCCGCCGTGCCATTCGCGCCTTTGCAACTGCCGGCTACCTTGGAGGAATCGCCGCCCTCACCGCCCTCCTACTCTCCATCCCTCTGTTCTTTACCTGGAGCGCGGGGGCAGGTCTCTGGAGCCTTGTCCTCTTGGCAGTTCTCGGACTCGTGCCCGCCTCGGTTGTCGCCGTGTCGCTCGTCAATCGCCTGGTTCCGATCCTCGTTCCACCGACGCTGATCCCCAAGCTCGAGTTCGCCACCGGCGTGCCCCCAGAGCTGCGGACCCTGGTCGTCATGCCCACGCTAATCACGAGCCGGGCCGATATCGAAGAGCAGCTAGAGCGGCTCGAAGTGCATTACCTGGCGAATCCGGAAGGTCATCTCTACTTCGCGCTGCTTACCGACTGGGCGGACGCGCTCGCCGAGCACATGCCAAACGACAAGGTTCTGCTCGCCGCACTGGCCGACGGCATCGCGAAACTCAATGAACGCTACGAAAGTCCGCCCGGCGGCGGCGAGCGCTTCCTTCTGTTGCATCGTCCGCGCCTCTGGAACGAGAAGGAAGGCAAGTGGATCGGCTGGGAAAGAAAGCGCGGGAAGCTCTACGAGCTGAATCGGCTGCTGCGCGGCGCCGAGGATACTTCATTCCTGCCGATAGACGGAAAACCGCCCACGGTGCCGCCGGGTGTCCGTTACGTCATCACGCTGGACGTCGACACCCGGCTTCCCAAGGGAACCGCCTACCGCCTGGTCGGCGCGATGGCGCACCCGTTGAACCGGCCGCGCTACGACCCCCGGCAGGGACGCGTCGTTCGAGGCTACGGGATCCTGCAGCCCCGGATCACAGCGACTCTGCCCACGGGCCCGGGAAGCACGACCTACCAGCGGATCGTTTCGGGCCCCGGAGGTGTCGACCCCTACGCGGCCGCGGTCTCAGACGTATATCAGGACCTCTTCGAGGAGGGGTCGTTCACAGGCAAGGGGATCTACGACGTCGATGCGTTCGAGACGGCGCTAGAAGGGAAGGTCCCGGAGAACGCGCTGCTCAGTCACGACCTCTTCGAGGGCACCTTCGCACGCGCCGGGTTGGCGACCGACGTCGATCTGTTCGAGGAGTTCCCCGCCAATTATGAGGTGGCCGCGCGTCGCGACCATCGCTGGGTGCGAGGCGACTGGCAGCTCCTCCCGTGGATCCTCGGCCGCGCGCGGGACGCCGCGGGGCGGAAACAGGGCGCTCGTATTCCCGCCCATGGCCGCTGGAAGATGGTGGACAATCTCCGCCGCAGCCTCGCAGCTCCCTCGAACTTCCTGATGGCGGTGGCCGCCTGGATCCTTCCCGGCGTCCCCCCCCTCCTCTGGACCGCGCTGTTCCTTGGGTCGGTAGCGGTGCCTGCCTTCATCCCGGTTCTCGACGGCCTCATCCCCAGGCGACGGGGTATCTCGAAGCGCAACCACTTCCACGCCGTTACACACGACATCTACGTGGCCCTGACGCAGACGCTCCTGGCCGTCACCATGCTGGCCCACCAGGCCTGGCTGATGGTGGACGCTGTGGTACGCACGCTGTGGCGGCTCTTCGTATCGAAACGGAACCTCCTGGAATGGGTCGCGGCCGCGCAGGCGGGGTACGGAGTCGACTTGAGGCTGAGCAGCTTCTACCGGCACCTTCGCTGGGGCGTCGTGCTTGCCGTCGCGGCCGGCGTGCTCTTCGTTGTGCTCAAGCCGGCAGCCTGGCCCGTGGCCACACCGTTGGTGCTCGTCTGGGTGCTGTCGCCCGTCTTCGCCCGGTGGATGAGCCTCCCATTGAAGGACCCGCAGGAACAGGTACTCACGCCCGACGAGACGCGCGCGCTGCGGCTCGTCGCGCGCCGGACCTGGCGTTTCTTCGAGACGTTCGTCGACGATGAGCATAATGGCCTTCCGCCGGACAACTTCCAAGAAGACCCCGAACCCGTCGAAGCCAACCGCACGTCGCCGACGAATCTCGGGCTCTACCTCCTCAGCTCCACCGTCGCCCACGACTTCGGTTGGATCGGGATTCTGGACACGGCGGACCGGCTGGAGGCCACACTGGAGACGATGTCCAAGTTGCGCCGCGTGCGCGGCCATTTTTTCAATTGGTACGACACCCGGCACCTCCGGCCGTTGGATCCCATGTACGTGTCGACCGTGGATAGCGGTAACCTGGCGGGACACCTGATCGCACTGGCCCAGGCCTGCCGTGGCTTCATGCATCGCCCGCTCTTGCGCCCGGCGATCCTCGACGGAATCGGCGACGCTCTAGCGCTGCTTCTCGAATCGCTGGAGAAGGCCGAGCACCCTCAACGCGCGCAGACGGTCACGGCGGAACAGTTGATCGAAGCGGCCGAGTCGCTGTCGGCCTTGCTGGAGGATCCACCGTCCTCGATTCCGGATTGGGTTAGCCGCTTCGGGAAACTGGAGGTCCAGGCGGAGAACCTGCTGGACATCGCCAGTACGCT
>JASFLD010000472.1:0-3993 GCA_050118275.1 Gemmatimonadales bacterium | reverse complement strand
GCCGTGACCGACGCGGGCGGGAATCCGGTGCCGGGTATCACGGTGACGTTCGGTGTCATCGACGGCGGTGGCTCGGTCACCGACGCCAACCCCTCGACCGACTCGGACGGCCGGGCCGCCGTTGCCAGCTGGACCCTGGGTACCGTCGCCGGGACGAATGCATTGCGGGCCAACCTGGACAACGGGCCATTCGTCGACTTCGTGGCGACGGGCACGCCGGGTCCGCCCGCCAACTTGACGAAGGAGGTCGGCGACGACCAGGCCTTGCCGGCCGGGCTCCCGGTGCCCGAGCCTCCCACCGTCAGCGTGACGGATGAGTACGGGAACGGCATTCTGGATGTTTCGGTCGTTTTCGCCGTCGCTTCCGGCGGCGGCTCGGTCACCGACGCTAACCCCTCGACCGACTCGGACGGCCGGGCGGCTGTCGGCAGCTGGACCCTGGGGCCCCTCCCGGGTACCAACGAGCTGAGCGCTTCGGTGGGCGGACTGCCGTCGGTGACTTTCACCGCCACCGCTCTGGCTGGCGCGTCAGACATCGAGAAGGTGGCCGGCGATGATCAGAGCACCCGGGTGGGCACAGCGGTGCTCGTGGCGCCGGCCGTCAGGTTGACCGACGCGCTGGGCGATCCCGTGGCGGATCAGGAGGTCACCTTCCTCGTCCAGACAGGCGATGGATTCGCCACCGACAACGTGGTGAGCAGCGACGCCGACGGCCTCGCGGCCGTGGGGAGTTGGACGCTGAGCACCACGGCCGGCACGAACCTGCTGACGGCAGAGACCGAAGGCCTGGCGCCGGTGACGTTCAGCGCCACCGGCCTCGCCGGACCTGCCGCCAGCATCGCGGTGGATGACGGCAACGGCCAGACCGGGCTGATCGGATTCGCGATCAACATCCCGCCGTCGGTCCGGGTCTCCGACGTGTACGGCAACCCGGTGGCCGGGGTGAGCGTCGACTTCGCCGTGACCGGCGGGGGCGGCAACGTCAGCGGCACGCCGACGATCAGCGACGAGCTGGGCATTGCAACGGTGGGCGCCTGGACGTTGGGGATGGCGGCGGGGCTCAACACGTTGGCTGCCAGTGCCACCGGGGTCGGTTCGACCGGCTTCAATGCAACCGGCGTCACCGGCGACTTCGATATCGAGATCCGTTTCCTGACCTCGGTCACTCAGGCACAGCAAACCACCTTCCTGCAGGCCGCCAGCCGCTGGGAGAAGTTGTTGTACGGCGAGCTGTCGAACGTGTCGCTCGACATCCCCGCCGGGTCCTGCGGCTCGAACGCGCCGGCGATGAACGAGACCATCGACGACCTGGTGATCTTCGCGACCATCGATTCCATCGATGGGCCGGGCAAGACACTCGGCTTTGCCGGACCGTGCTGGATCCGCAACTCGAACAGGCTGCCGCTGCTGGGGCGTATGCAGTTCGACAGTGCGGACGTCGCCAACCTGCTGGCCAGCGGCAGCTTCGACGAGGTCGTCGTCCACGAGATGGGTCACGTTCTGGGGTTCGGGACGCTCTGGTCGGAGCTGGGGCTGCTGGCCGACCCGTCGCTGCAGGGCGGCAGCGACCCCCACTTCACGGGCGAGCGCGCTATAGAGGCCTTCGACCGCATCGGCGGGGCCGCCTACTCGGGCAGCAAGGTGCCCGTCGAGAACAGCGGAGGCCCGGGCACCGCTGACGGGCACTGGCGCGAATCGGTGTTCGGCAACGAGCTAATGACCGGCTACATCAACTCCGGCGCCAACCCGCTCAGCGAGGTGAGCGTGGCCTCGTTCTGGGACATGGCCTACACCGTCAATCTGGACGGCGCGGAGAACTTCTCTCTCTCCTCCCCGCTGCAAGCCTTCGGTACACCCGTCGCCGTGCGACTCGTGGACGACATCGCGACCGGCCCGATCTACGTGGTCGATGCGGCGGGGCGCGTCATCGGCGTGATCCGAGAGCGGTAAGCTCGCGGCGCGAGCCCGCCCCCACTACACCTGGCGTCCGGCGCCCGGCGCCCGGCGCCGCCGAGCGATCGGTGCTCTTCAGCGAGTCCGAGCAGCCGTCCTGCCGCTACCCGAGGAGCCCTCGGGATTTGACCGATTGTCATCTAAGGCTCAGTCCTGTATCGTGGGATACTCATCTAGGACATGTTTGTTACGGGTGTCCCCCAAGACGTGGGGATGCTTGACACTTTTTCTCACTTTAATAAAGGAGGGCGCGATGAAGCCCACGAAAGTCGCCCTAGCGCTGGCGTTGGTACCCTTTCTGGGACTGTTGGCTTGCTCACAGGAAGGGCAGCAAGAGGGCATGGAGATGGGGACCGTAGACATGGAGGCGCTCACCGCCGAGATGTCCCAACTCGAAGCTGAATGGAAGCAGGCTTACGAGGCTGGGGACGCCGCCACGCTCGCCTCGTTCTACACCGACGATGCGATCTACATGGCGCCATACACGGGCGCGATCCGCGGCAGAGCTGCGATCCAGACGAGGATGGCGGAAACGATGGGGGCGATGACCGACAGGCAGATCACCATCGAGCGCACCGACGCCGGCGCCAGCGGGGATCTGGCCTACGGGATCGGCACGTACAATCTCCAGATGGGGATGGAGGGGATGGACGAGCCGTTGAGCGACAACGGGAAGTACGTGACGATCTCGAAGCGCGATGCGGACGGGTCATGGAAGATCTACGCTCACATCTGGAACACGAGCATGTCCGAAGCTGAAGTGATGCAGATGCTCTCGACCATGTCCGAGATGTCGGGTATGTCCGAGATGTCAGAGATGGACAACATGTAGAGATCTGCCGCTGACGGTTCCGCGGACGCCGCGTCGAGCTCCGCGGGGCCGTTCCGGCGCGCCGAAATCATGCTACTCTGATCGCTCAGGGTCCGGGCACCGGTTGGACAGCAACTCGGGCTACGACGGACCCGAGGCGACATCCGCGCGGGTACTCTTACGGGAACTCGACCCGCCGCCCGCTCGTTAATATCAACGTCAGATACCAACGGCCGGGGAGGGAGTGTGTCGATAAGACCGATCAAACGAATCGTCGAGGCCCAGCCCACGATCGAGGGCGCGGGCGTCAAACTGCGCCGCGCCTTCGGGTTCGGCGACACCAGCGAATTCGACCCGTTTTTGTTGTTCGACGATTTCCGCAATGAAGACCCCGCCGACTACACGGCCGGATTTCCCTGGCATCCGCACCGTGGCATCGAGACGATCACCTACGTTCTGGCGGGCACGGTGAACCACGGCGACAGCTTGGGCAACAGCGGCAGCCTGGCGGCGGGCGACGTACAATGGATGACGGCCGGCAGCGGCATCCTCCACCAGGAGATGCCCCGAGGCGACCCACAGGGCCGCATGCACGGATTCCAGCTATGGGCTAACCTTCCCTCGTCGCTCAAGATGACGGCACCACGTTACCAGGACATATCGTCGGCGGACATCCCCGAGGTGATCGACGACGATGGCACCCGGGTGCGGATCATCTGCGGCGATTTCTGGGGAGAGAGCGGCCCGGTAGACGGCATCGCGGCGGAGCCACGCTACCTGGACGTCTGGGTGCCGCCAGGTCAACGCAAGGCGCTGCCCGTCGAAACCCATCGCCACGCCTTTGCCTACGTCTTCGAGGGTGAGGGGACGTTCCGCGACGCCTCGCAGCCGCGCGCCGTGCTGACGGAGGGTGCTGGACCGAGCGATGTCCCGGCACTGGATACGACGGGGAACCGTTCCCTGGTGCTGTTCGATAGCGGCGAGGCGATGACGGTGCAGGCTGGAGAGCGAGGCATCCGGTTCCTATTGGTATCGGGAAGACCGATCGAAGAGCCCGTCGCATGGTACGGACCCATCGTCATGAACACGCGAGAGGAGTTGCGGCAAGCCGTCGCCGAGCTGAGCGACGGGACCTTCATCAAGCACCGATAGAGCGTGCGTCTCAGTTGCCCGCCAACTGCCACAACATGTAGATGTTATGCTGGTGGAAGTTGTACTCCCGAACGATG
>JASFLD010000471.1:0-4003 GCA_050118275.1 Gemmatimonadales bacterium | reverse complement strand
GCCTCCGGATTCCGGCTGACCAGCGCCCGGGGATGTACGAGGGCGATGTCACCGTCTCGACACGGGAACGCGGGAGCAAGACGATCAGCGTCTCCCTCGAGGTAGAGGATGCCAGAGTGGACAACGCGGGATTCGACTATCCGGAACTACAGACGCGACTCGTCTGGCTGAACTCGAGGGCCGGTTCCGAACCCGATATGCTCATCGAGCCATTCGAGCCGGTCCACATCGATGGGCACTCGCTGTCCATCCTCGGGCGCCGGGTCGAACTCGGACCGTCGGGGCTTCCCGAGAACATCTTCAGCTACTTCACGCCCGAGCTCACGCATTTCACCGACGAACCGGATGCACTGCTCGCTCGCCCGATTTCGCTTGACGTGATGATTGGAGGACGAGCGGAGCCCTTCCGACCGTCATCGTACGAAGTGCAGCAAGAAACGCGTGGGCGCGCGCGCTGGACCGCTGCGAGTCGGTCGGAACGTATGTCGATGCGGGTCGATGGCGCGTTGGAGTACGACGGGATGCTGGACTACCGCATCACGCTCGTCGCTCTGCGCGATCTTGACGTCGACGACATCGTCCTGCCCGTGTCCTTGGTGCCGGACGGTGCGGAGTACATGCTGGGCCTCGGGTTCCGAGGCGGTAGGCGTCCGGAGCGCGTCGATTGGAGGTGGAAGATCGAGAACCACCAGGAGGGCGTTTGGCTGGGCGGCATACACAAGGGGCTTCAGTACGTCCTGCGCGACGAGAACTACGAGCGACCGCTGAACACGAACTTCTACCAAAATCAGCCACTGCACATGCCGCCGTCTTGGTACAACGATGGGCGCGGTGGCATTCGCATCGACGCAGAACCTGGCGCGGTGACCGCGGTCAACTACTCGGGCGCACGCAGCCTGTCCGTCGGCGATACGCTGCACTTCAACGTTCGCTATCTAATCACCCCTTTCAAACCAATCGACACGCAGAGCCACTTCAATACGCGTTTCGTGCACCAATACGTTCCGGTCGATTCGGTCGTGGCGTGGGGCGGCACGGTCGTCAACATCCATCACGCCAACGAGATCAACCCCTACATCAACTACCCGTTCTTCAACCTCGACAAGCAAGCCGCCTACATAGACGAGGCGCATGCGAAGGGGGTCAAGGTCAAGCTCTACTACACCATCCGCGAGTTGACCTACCGGGCGTATGAGCTATTCGCGCTTCGTAGCCTGGGGGATGAGATCCTCAACGACGGCGAGGGGGGTGGTCACTCGTGGATGCAAGAGCACCTCGAGGACCACTACCATGCGGCCTGGCACGCCTGGCGGGTAGATGATGCCGCCATGCTGAACAAGGGCACCTCGCGGTGGACGAACTACTACATAGAGGGGCTCGCCTGGTTGGCGGCCAACCAGCATATCGATGGACTGTACCTGGACGACATCGCGTTCAGCCGTGAGACGGTGAAACGACTTGTCTCGGTCCTGGATCGAGAGCGCGACGATTGGATCATCGATCTGCACTCCGCCAATCAGTTCAACGAGCGCGACGGCTACATCAACAGCGCCATGCTGTACATGGAGCATTTCCCCTTCATCACGCGCCTCTGGTTCGGCGAGTACTTCGAGTACGATCGTGACCCGGACTACTGGCTGACCGAGGTGTCGGGCCTACCATTCGGCCTCATGGGAGAGATGCTGCAGGACGGAGGGCATCCGTATCGGGGAATGTTGTACGGGATGACTGCCCGCAAGTATGGGGATGTTGACCCGCGGCCGGTCTGGAAGATGATGAACGACTTCGGGATCGCCGAGAGCCGCATGCTGGGGTACTGGCTCGAGGATGCGCCGGTCACGACGGACAATCCACGCGTCCTGGCGACTGCGTACGTTCGCTCTGGGGAAGCACTGATTGCGTTGGCCTCGTGGTCGGACGAGGACGAGATCGTTCGCTTGAGCGTCGACTCGACGGTGTTGGGCAATAGTGCGGATTGGCGCATCGTCGCACCGGCCGTCGAAGGTCTACAATCCGCGGCGGAGGTGGATCTAGCGTCGGTGCGGATCCCTGCCAACCAGGGCTTGTTCATACTGATGCAGACAGACGAGTCATAGGGCTGGCGAGCAAAGCGAAGAGAAACCGGTGCGCGACAAGCCCTATCGAGTCGACGGTGGCTCCCGATTGGTTTGCATCGACTACGCGGACTGTGCCGATGACGCCGACGGTGCAGTATACCCTTGTGGGAGAAGGCCATTCTTGGCCCGGTGGCAAGCCGTCTGCGCCATGGCGGGTTGGTGCCGCCAAACCGAGCATCGATGCGACGTCCGTGATCCGGGCGTTCTTTCAGGAGCAGCGGCGTGAGCGTAGCAGGGGTACGGCCGAGCCGCGCTGTCTGGGGCCGTAATCAGAGACCTTCTCTGCTGTCGTGAAACTTGTCGCGGCTCGCGTCGACGGGTGAAAACGCATATTCGTTAGCCAGCGGGTGGTGGCGAACCGGCGAAGTGGGAGGGGCGAAGCGCCAGGCGTCGCGAGGAGAGGAGTCTGTATGGCGATCAGCGAACGCAGTGCCGAGTTGGCTGTGCTGTGGATCGAGGCATGGATCAAGATGGACATGGAGTGGCTCCGGCAGCATCTGGCCCCTGACTTCATCCACGTCAGTCCGTTCGGCAAGCTCGAAGGTCGTGATTCGTACCTGGCGACGGTGGAGCCAATGGCCCGCAAGAGCGTCGTGGAGCTCGAGGTCAAAGATGTCATCGGTAGCGGAGACCAGGCAGCGGTGTGGTTCGAGAACAGGACCCCAAAAGGAGTGGTCGAATCTTGCGACTGGGTACGCGTCGAAAACGACCTGATCAAAGAGATAAGGTCGTTCTACGATAGCGCCACGATCCGGGAGGTCCTGTCGCCCGCGGAACAGGATAGCCTCGACGGTTCTGCCTAGCGGTCCCGGGAGCCTGCAACGACTTCTGCCTGGAGCGGGTCCAGATCTGCAGCCCTCACCTCGACAGCGTGACAGGCAAAGGCGGGGGCTGGACTGAAGGCTTTCCGACGTCCGGAGATGCGTATGAACCTCCAGATTCCGCCATCGATTCTTTTCGATGCGGCGCTAGGCCGGACGAGTCTCTCCGGGGCTCCGCGCTCGACCGCGCCGCCCGGTGACGTGAAGGCTGCGTGGGGTTCCCCATTCCCTGGCCGTGAAGCACTGGAGGGCGGGAGCCCGCCCATGAGCTGGACGGCGGTTGTTTGGTCCATGAACGCCGGGGTCCAGCGGTAGTGGAGGTGTATCTGCCGAGGTGGGACCAGGTCTCGGGACGCATCGGTGCACCCGGCACTTGCGGCATCTGTGGCTAGCGATTCAAGCACGCCTGAGGTTCTGGCCTGCCGGGAGATCGCTCCACATATTCCCTTCCTATCGCACAAGCGTCAATTCGCTCCAGCTTCGGTAGCTGAGGAGCCCTGCGCATATCGTGGGACTTGATCTGACAACTCATCCGCGGAGTCGGATGTCGACTCGATTGGCAGTCGTGCATGGATGAGATGCTCGAGCGGCTGTGCCGGGCTCTGGAGCCGCAATACGATCCGGTTCGTCTGGTTGGTCGTGGGGCGATGGGCGCGGTCTATCTGTTCCACGAGATAGCGGCGGACCGTCCCGTTGCGGTGAAAGTGCTACCCGGCGAATTCGCCGCGACCGAGGAAGGACGCGAGCGCTTCCGGCGCGAGGCGCGGGTGGCGGCGAATCTGCGGCACCCGAACATCGTACCGATCTTCACCTTCGGCGAGACGGAAGACCTGCTCTACTATGTGATGCAGTACGTCGAGGGTGAATCGCTGGGATCCCGGATCGAGCGCGAAGGCCGGCTACCGTCCGGGGATGTCGCGGACATCATCAACGCCGTCTCGGACGCGCTGGCCCACGCGCATGATCAGGGCATCGTACACCGCGACATCAAGCCGGAGAACATCCTCATCGAGGACAGATCGGGTCGGCCTTTGCTCACCGACTTCGGCATCGCGCACATGATGG
>JASFLD010000470.1:0-4008 GCA_050118275.1 Gemmatimonadales bacterium | reverse complement strand
TCCCGAACACTACTTGAGTTTCGAGGAGGCCGAGACTTCGATCCGCCGACGCTTGGTGGCCGAGAAGAAGATCGAGACGGCCCGTTGGCAAGCCGAGCAGATCATCGAAGAGATCGCGGCCGGGAAATCGCTCGAGGAAGTCGCCGCCGAGCACGCCATGACCGTTCAATCCACCGAGCAGTTCAGCCGGCTGGATTTCGTCCCGGGCCTGGGACAATACAACGATGTGATCGGCACCGCCTTCGGTACAGCGGAGGGCCGGATCGCCGGTCCTGTCGAGTCCGACGGCCGTCTATACTTCATCCGAGTGGACGAACGGGTCCCGGCAAACCGCGACCAGTTCGAGGCGAACAAGGAAGCGATTCGGGCTCAGTTGACGCGGCAACGGAGTGAGGCGGCCGTGGACGAGTGGCTTGCGGATCTGCGCGAACACGCAGACATCAAGGACTGGCGGCGGCAAGTATTCGTCCCCCGATCGTGATCGCCCACGCGGGCGCACGGTCAGAGCATCAGGCGCGATAGGTACGCCACGACCAGGACGCCCGCGACAGAGAAGAGATTCACATTCAAGACGATCGGGCCCAAACTGAAGGCGATCACGAGCAAGTCGACGCTGAGCGGACCCACGCTGGCCGAGACCGTCGTCGTAAAGAATTCGCGGAAAGGTCCCTCCGGCAGGAACCAGAGGGAGAGCTTGGTGAGAATCGCGCCGAGCAGAAACCCGAGGCCCAAAATCACAACAACCCGCCACGGCGAACGGGTGCTCGGCCGGGCCAACAGTCCGTCACCTCGAGTCATTTTCTCCGCTCGATCGTATAGGTGACCGCATCTGAGAGCGCCGTCGCGGCGGCGCTCTCCGGGAGATCCTCTATTTCGCACACTGCTCTGTCGGCGAACTCACGCGCCTTGGCGCGTGCGAATTCGATGCCACCCGCGTCTTCTATGGCGTCCAGGACCGGCAAGATCAACTCGTCGTCCGGCTCAGCCGCGGCGAACAATGCATTCACCGCGAGACGCTGCTTGCGGCCAAGTCGGGGTAAGGAAACGATTAGGGGAAGCGTGACCTTGTGCTCGCGCAGGTCGTGCCCCGATGGCTTGCCCGTCACTTCTTGGGTGCCTGTGTAATCGAGGATGTCATCGACGACTTGAAAGGCCATACCCAGGGCATGACCGTACCGCTTCAGTCGGCTCCTGTAGGTGGGATCACCCACGAGCGAGCCTAGTTCACAGGCCGCCGACATCAAAGAAGCAGTCTTCGCCTCGATCAAGCGATAATAATCGTCTTCCGTGAACTGCAGCGAATCATGCATCACCAACTGTCGCATCTCACCTACGGTCATGATGTTGGCCGCCTCGGCCAGTACGCGGATGACGTCGATGCGCTGCAGCCGAGTCATCTCCATGACCGACCGCGAATAGAGGTAGTCGCCCATGATGATCGCGACCTGATGACCCCAGACCGAGTTCACGGTCGGCATGCCCCGGCGAAGCACCGAGTGATCGACTGCGTCATCATGAACCAGCGTTGCCAGGTGCACTGCTTCCACGACAGCAGCCAGCAAACTGGCGTCCCGGCTAGGCTTACCACCGATTTCGTTGCAGAGAAACAGAAGAGTCGGCCGGAACAGCTTACCGCTTTTCAGAAGCAGGTAGTCGTTGACCTCTTCGATCAGGTCAAACTCCTCGACCACCAGACGTCGCATGACGTCTCCCAGTTGGTCGAGTCTGTCCCGAACCGGGTCTTGAATCCGGTCCATGTCCGGCAAGACTGTTCGCAGCGTCAAGGGTGCCTCCCCGGCGCCATCAGTTCCTTCGTCGGCATGCTTGGCGCACACGTTAGCTCTATGTCGGGAGATTTGTCAAAGGGAGTGGTCACTGCCTGAGGGCGGTCGCCCGGCGCGAGGCGTCCTTGAAGCGGACGTCGCAACCCATCACCCGCTCGTACCACTCGACCGCCTGGACTTTCTCGCCAAGTTCCTCGTAGGCGCGGCCCATGGCGTAGAAGACTTCTATGAGATCCTCGTCCTTGTATCCCGGAACCTGGAAAGCCCGTGCCAGGACCTTCACGGCGATCCGGTGCTCGCCCTTCTCCGCGAAGCAAGCTCCCAACATCTCGATCGCGCGCAGTCGATATTCCGGATTGCGCGCCGCGATCTGAAACTCGGCGATCGCCTCATCGATCAGTCCCATATCGCGGTACGCGCAGCCGAGATCGTAGTGGCTCGACGAGTCCTCCTTCTCGATAGCATCCGCTACCATCGACTTGAACTGCTTCAGCATCTCAGCGAAATTGACGTCCGCCTCACTCTTGGGGTCGGCCGCCGGAATCCGGAAGCGCGTGCTCTTCGCCTCGGCTTGCTTCTCCTCGACCACCAGCGAGTGAAGATCCACGTAGTCGCTGGGCGTCGAGGTACGGGTCGCGGCCGGAGCGGCTTCCTGTTGCTCGCTCCCGAATAATTCCAACGCCTGTCTGGCGCGTCGATTCGCCGGATCGATCTCCAATACCCGGGCAACAACGATCCGCGCCTTTTCTGTAGCGTCCGTGCGGTCCAGGCAGTCAGCCAGATCCAGGTAGGCCGAGATCAAGTTATCGCGATCCTTGGCCATGAGCGCCAACTCGACGCGCTTCTGGTACGCCCGCACATCGTTGACATTCAAGCGCAGCAGTTCTTCCACGACACGCCGCGCGTCCTCATAGCGACCCGTAGTCTCGTACAACTCGGTCGCATCGTTCAGATACCGAATCGCCCGGTCTCGACTACCGACCTCCAACAACGCTTCGGCGAGGGTGACCAGCAGCTCGGGATCGTCACCCGCGCTCTCGAGTCGCGCCTCCAGATCGCGTATGCGGTCCGCCGGCTTGCTGGGCGGCTCCTCGAACTCGACCGCATCGGGAGGCCGCACCATCGCGGCCTCCACTTCGTCCTGCCAAGCCTCGCTCTCGAAATCCCCCGGCGGCTCGGCGCTCACCCGTTCCGTAAACCCGAGCTCTGCTTCCTGCTCCGGCTCAACGAACGCCGTTGGCTGGAAGTCCAGATCCTCCTCGCTGACCGTCTCATCTGCCTCGTCCTCGAGCGCCGCCTGGCTATCCTCGAAGACCGTTGCGACGATCTCCAAATCGTCGTCTCCGCGCGATGCAGGACCCTCCTCAGTCTCGTCGGCAGCGCTGGCGTCCACCACGTGCGTGGGGATGATGTCCAGGTCGCCCCCGTACTCGAGTGTCTCCTCCTCGGGCGTCGCCTGCTCCGATCCCGCCAAATTCGTCGGCACTACCTCCAAATGATCCCCAAGCGCCGCCTCATCGCGAGCCAGCTCCGCCATACGGTCTGGATCCTCGAGAGCGGTCGGAATGAACTCGAGCGAGTCGTCATCGCTCTCCGAGTCGAAGGCCTCACGCTCGGAGACACCTGTACCGACTTCACCCTCCAGAGAATCGGTGCCGTATTCCTCCCCACTTGCTCGATCGCGTCGAGTCGACCCGGAACCTCTCGATGAGCGGGCTGCATCCCCGCGCGGACGCTCCGGCTCACCGACCGCCCCGTTCTCCGGCTCGTCGTAAGGGAGGATCTCGGGCAAATCAACGACCCCCTCCACATCGGGGGAAATCACCGTCGATTCTTCGGGGGGATCGACCTCCGGATCACGCTCCGGTGAGATCTCCCGAATCCGGTCGCGCACTTCTTCGGCATCGCGATCCCGCCCCAGCTGTCGCATGTCACGCCAGGCGAGACGCAACTCTTCCACAGCAGCGGCTCGACGTCGATGCTCGAAGAGTTGATCCGCGACCATCAACCGGATTTCGGGATCGGAGGAGATGTTCGCGAACTCGATCAGGGCGGCAAACGCCTCATCGAGCTTGTTCACCCGCTGCATCCGCTCGGCGTACTCGAGGAAATGCCGGCGAGCGTCCGATAGGAAACCTTTAGCCGCACCGATCTTGCCCAGCTTCAAGTACGCCGAATGCCGATTCGGCTGATTGCGCAGGATCTTGTTGCAGAGCGCGATGGC
>JASFLD010000469.1:0-4012 GCA_050118275.1 Gemmatimonadales bacterium | reverse complement strand
GTCAACAGCAGGTTGTCCCCGACGAAGGAAGGGGTGACATAAACGTCGACGGCGGTCATGGTCTCGGCCATAGCCTGCAGGAGCAACGTTCGCACACGGTTAGCATGGAGGTACTCGACGCCGGGAACGAATCTGGATTGGCGAAAGACGTTGGGCCATGCATTCCGAACCTGCCGCACCATCAGTTCATCCCGGTTCGAGCGAGTCAACTCGTCGAATGCGGCGGCCGCCTCCACATTCAGAATGAACGACATGGAACCGACTGGGAGCTGCGGGAGCTCGACAGGGATTAGATCGAACCCCATGCCGCGTATCGTCTCGAGAGTCCGATCGTCGAATCTCTTCCACTCTGCTTGCTCCTCACGCGCCTGCTCGAAGGCGCTCTGCAAATAACCGACCCGCAGGCGTCCGACGTCGAACTCGGCATCCCAACCGAACGGCTGATCCACAACTGAGAGATCGCGACCGTCGGGACCATGGATCGCGTCGAATACGAGGGCGCAGTCCTCGACACTCCGACAGATCGGGCCGATCTTGTCCATGCTCCACGACAGCGCCATCGCTCCGTCGCGGCTGACGCGTCCGAAAGTCGGCCGCAGACCGGTCGCCCCGCAACGCGTGCACGGCGACACGATCGAACCCCACGTTTCGGTGCCGATACTGAAGCCCACCAGGCCGGCCGCCGTGGCGGCGGCGGAGCCAGCCGACGAGCCACTCGACCCCTGTTCGTAGTTCCAAGGGTTCCGCGTTCGGCCTTCGTACCACACGTCGCCCCAGGCCAGCGCACCGAGCGTCAGCTTCGCTACGAGCACGGCTCCCGCCTGCTCGAGGCGTTTCACCACGGTCGCATCCTCGGCGATGACCTGATCCTTGTACGGCATCGCGCCCCATGTCGTCCGGTAGGCATCCTCCGCGAGCAGGTCCTTGGCACCCCACGGGATTCCGTGCAGAGGCCCACGGTACTCCCCACGCGAGATCTCCGCGTCCGCTCGCCGGGCTTGCTCCAGAGCCAGATCCTCGGTCAGGCGGATCACGCACTCCAGCTTCGGGCCGTACTTTTTCAGCCGACCGAGGTACATGCGGGTCAAGTCGACGGAGCGGACTCGCTGTGTTTGCACCAGTGCGGCCAGATGGGTCACAGGCCAGAACGCCAGTTGCTCGAGGTCGGCTGGCACGTTCTCGACCCTGACATCGCTTCGCCGCGTCGGCGCCGCGGGACGGCTCAAAGTCATGCCTGGCGGAATCGGATTGAAGTACAGAGCCGGCGGTACCGCGTTGGGAAGCTCCACGGTTCGAAGCGTCTCGAAAGCCTCCAAGTTGGAGTTCAAGCCCTGCAGCATCAGGTCACGCTCCGGGTCGGTGAACTCCACTCCGGCGATGCGCTCTGCTTCGTCCAGCATCTCCCGGGTTATTCTCGGGTGTTGTCGTTCCTGGACGATGCTCCAGAGCACCCCGGGGAACAACGTCGTCGACAGTCCGATAGTCGAGAAGTAGGCGAGGAAGGTACGGCGATCCAATTCGGCCATCGCGATCACTCCTGTTGATAGGGCCTTGAACGGCTGAACGTCGAATATCAAACGCCGCATATCGAACAGCGAACGTCCCAAACAACTACCGCGCGTCCGTGAAGTCTCGAAGAGCTAGTAGACATCCAGATCATTGCCATAGGCCACCGGCCCGTCATACACCGTGGCGATTTCCGCCAGCAAATCCCCGGGCGTCGAACCCCAGAGCAGCTGGTGATAGAGGACGAGCAGACCCGGCCGCGCCTCTCGCGCGATCTCGCCCAACTCGTGAGATGACGTATGGAAGGCGGCATGATAGCGCTGCCAAACGGGCTCGCGACCCTCGAATCCGGCCTGCGAGTACACCTCATGGATCAGGACATCGCAGGCCTGACAGTTCTCGGCGATGGTCGGGCTCGGACGCGTGTCGCCCGAGATCACGATACTCCGGTCGGGCGTGTCGAAGCGAAAACCGAAGGCCTGAGACCATGATCCATGCTGCACGGGAAAGGCGGTCACCCGCACCCGCGCGTCTTCATAGATGAGACCGGGCTCGATCTCGTGGACGTTCACTGTGTAGCCGTCTGGATTGGCCGGTTCGAGTCCCTCGCGGCGCAGCCGGACATCTGCCTCGTACGCCGCCAGCAGGTGCTCGGTCATCGTTTGCAACCCACCCGGTCCATAGACCTCGGCCGGTACGTTTCGCTCCAGGACCCATGGAGTGAAGATGAAGTCGGGATAGCCGAGCGTGTGGTCGGTGTGGAGATGGGTGATGAAGGCGATGCGCAGGTTCGAAACTCGAAGTGCCTCGATGCCCCGTTCGGCGGCCGCCGCCGCGCGGCGCACGACCCCGGGGCCCAGGTCGACGAGATACGGCGTATCGTCAACGATCACCGCGACAGCGGGGCCGGACCGTGAGGGCTCGGCGTTGGGCGTGCCGGTCCCCAGGAGGACGACACTCGTTCTGTGGAGCGCGGTCGTGTCGGTGACCCGTCGTTCCCGCTCTGTGGACTCGATACTGCAACCCGCCAGGACGCTGGCGACGATCAGGGTGAGCACCCGATCGAACAACGACCGCCCGTTGGCGCCATGAGCCGGCCGCCTTCCCTTCCTCGCCACTCCCGACTCCGCCCCTCCCCGTGCGTCGCTGCCCCCCACGGGCAGCTGGCACCCGCCCACCGGGATCGTCACCCGATTCACCGGAAGTCTGGCCTTCATCTCGTAATTCGGTCGGTAACCGCAGCCACCTGCGCGCGGTCGTCTCTTGGAGTGCATGCGCGAATCTAGGCTACCGCCGGTGAAACCGGCAACGACTTCGCAACGCGTCCCGGTGGCAGCGGGCCAAAACGACGAGCCCGGCTTTCGGCCGGGCTCGTCGTTCGTCAGCCGGATCCAAACTCGTCAGTCCTCGGGCAATACGGAGATCACACGCCGTCCACCGCGGCTCCCGAACTCGACGTATCCGTCGGAAAGGGCGAACAGGGTGTCGTCGCCACCCCGGCCCACGTTGTGGCCCGGGTGGAACCTGGTGCCACGCTGCCGGACGATGATGTTGCCCGCGCGAACGAACTGCCCCCCGTACCGCTTCACTCCGAGATACTTGGGGTTGCTGTCACGGCCGTTACGCGTCGACCCGCCCGCTTTCTTATGTGCCATGAGGGACCGTTCCCACTAGGATTTCTTTTTCTTGGACTTTGAAGCTTCCTTAGCCTTCGCCGCCGGCTTCTTGGCGGCCGCCTTGGCCTTCGGTTTGGCCGCCCCTTTCTTGGTCGTCGCCTTCTTGTCCTGTTTGCCCGTCGGTTTCTTGGTCGTTGGCTTCTTCGCCGCCGGCTTTTTCTCCGCCGGCTTCTTGGCGGCCGTTTTGGCCTTCGGCTTAGTGCGCGCGGTCGATTTCGAGGCCTTCTCCTGCTTCTCGCTCTCGAGGCTCACCTTTCGATCGCCGCCGAGATCGATCTCGCTGACACGCACCTCGGTGAAGTTCTGCCTGTGGCCGGTCTTGCGGCGATAGTTCTTTCGCCGCTTGAACTTGAAGACGACGATCTTATCGGCGCGTCCGTGCCCCAGCACCTCGGCGCGTACCACCGCGCCCTCCACCGTCGGGCGCCCGACCAGCACCTCATCGCCCGCGGCGCCCAGCAAGACCTGATCGAAGGCGATGGTGTCGCCCGAGGCGGCCTCCAGAGTCGGTAACCTCAAGATGTCGCCCAGCTCGGCGCGATACTGAAAGCCAGCCGCTTGGAATATGGCGTAAGTCACTGACGTACTTGTCCTATCTGCTGCCGATTCAATTTCTCGCGAAAGCCCTAAAGCCTATCCGCCGGACTCGTCTGTGTCAACGGTTTGTGGCTGCCGCTGTCCGTTCAGGCCACTGCATACCGGTTGGTGACATCGACATCCGCCGGACCCGAGAGTATTCTGAACTCATCCGCTCGCAGCAGGGGATCGTCACGCACCTCGATGTCGACTTTGTACTCCGACTCCAGACGACGCAGCAGGTTTGGCTCTTC
>JASFLD010000468.1:0-4032 GCA_050118275.1 Gemmatimonadales bacterium | reverse complement strand
CTCGAGGCGCTGCGTACGCTGCTCATCCGATATCTTCAGTGTCTGCAGGATTGCCATGATGTTCTGCTCGACCGTGAGACGGCGGAACACCGACGGCTCCTGGGCCAAATAACCGATGCCCCTCCGTGCACGTCTGTACATCGGGATCCGGGTCAGCGGTTGCCCATCCAGGTACACCTCACCCGCGTCCGGCGAGACGAGTCCGACCATCATGTAGAAAGTGGTCGTCTTCCCGGCACCATTGGGTCCCAGCAGTCCGACGATCTCTCCCTGGCGGAGTTCGATGTCGACGTCGTTAACCACTCGTCGCTTCTTGTATATCTTCACCAGTCCCTTCGTCGCCATCCGACTCCCGTCCACCACCGGCTCGGCGGCGGGCTCGGCTTCCGCCGGCGCCTCCAAGCGCCGCTCTACCTCTTTCTCGAGCAGTACACTGAAGCCCTCACGATCGCTGCTGATCGCCGACCAAGCGGCGGCGGAGAAGGCGACCATCGACTCTCCGTCCGCGATCGGCTGCAACCAGCCCTCCGACGCCAGTCGCACCAGGACCTGCTCGCTCAGGTAGACGTCGACCTCTTCCGGCGTCATCCGGCGGATCTCGAATAGCCGGCGGCTTTCGGGAGTCCCCTCCCGAGCGACCTGGCCATACAGGTTCACGTAGGCGTCGCGAAACGCCGTCGCCAGCCGCGCTCTCACGACCCGACCCTCTAGGTCGGCTCGCTCGACCATGGCCCATACGGCGATCAGCACGGGGGCGTCGCGCTCGGGCAGGCTCTCGACGTAGGCGCGGAAGCCGCCAGCACCCGTCATCCCCCGCCTCCCCCTGGACGTGTCAACCGCACGGTGTCCGCTACGACGCTGGTGTCCGGCGGCGACGCCGTCGTGTCCCTCGTCTGCCCGGGCGGCAGCGGCTCGAGATAGACGCCGGTGCTGGGCCCAACGACCTCCGCCGAGTGGACCTCACCGCCCACCAGGGCCAAGGTCACGATGCGGCCGATCACGTAGTTCACGGCCGGCCGCTCGGCCGTCCCCGCCTGGCCGGCCTCATCGACGATGTGATACAGCGCCTTCGCGCTTCCGCTGGCGACCAGCCGTTCCAGCTCCGGCTCGCCATTTGGCTCGGGCGAAGAATCGGCTGCCGCGAAATGGCCCGTAATCGTGTCGCCGACCAGCCAGTCGTTGCTGAGCAGCGAATCATCGGGGAAGAAAGTCGTCAGCGTGTTGGCGCGCGCCCGACCGACGGCGATGACACGTTCGAGCCGTCCACCGGGGCGCAGAATGTCGATGGAATCGGCCGTTAGTGCATAGTCCTGCGAGACGCTGTGCGCCCAAGGCTCGCCGTTTTCCGTGCGGACGGCACCGGTGCGCGCGCTGTCTCCGGCGGATGCCACGGCACGCGCGATCTCGTTGTCTTCGATCAGCAGGCGCAGCATCGGCGCGCGCAGTTCGAGCGCTTCGCCGGTGGCCGACGCGTCCGGCCAGGACTGGATCTCGCGCACCTGATTTCCGGGCAACAGAACCAGGATCGAATCACCCTGCAATAGCGTCGCGTTGGCCTCTACCTGCGGCGCTTCGCCCAGGAGCCACAGTTCGCCGCGGGCGAGGTTCAAATCCATCGAGTCCGAGTGGGCGACGAGGTCCCCGCGGGTGGCGACGACATCCCCTTCCCCGGCTATCAACGAGTCCCCGTAGATGTGCATGCGGTCCGCGTCGACCTCGAACGGCTGGCCGGTGCCACCGGTACTGTCGGCATAGAATGTCAGGTGCGGCCGATAGTGCGCCACGATGCGCTCGGTCTCGCGGTTCGCGTTGAGCGGATAGTAGTCGAGGGCCGGTGCCGTGAGTCGCGAGCGGCCGGACCGGTCGGTAACCTCCACGTCATCTTCGGCTCTGACCCAATCTTCGATCTGATAGTACGTGGCACGCTCCGCGTTCACCAAGCGCTCATCATCCCGATATTGCACGTTCCCGAACAGATAAGTCACGCCCCGAGTCTGGTACGAGCTCACACTATCCGCCCGCATCCACTTGTTCCCACAAGTCGCCTCTACACCTCCGCCAATGTCGTATCGTAGACCGCCCTCAGCCAACGTCGTACGGGTGCCGGTGGACCCGAGCCTAGACAGGACTTCCAGGTCGCAACCCTCCCGTTGTTGTGCCTGCGGAGGCGCCAAGGCGACTATGCAGGCGACTGACAAGAGCGAAACCGAGAACTCAGACTTCATCTTGCCGTTCTCGCTGCGGTTGGGTTCCCGGCCTCACCATGCGCGGCGAGGTGATCTGTACCCGATCCATGCGCGAATCGGTCTCGAAAGCCGTTCCCTCCGTGATCATCCCATCGGGCTCGAATATCTTCGTCGGCTGGTCGCCCCAGATACGATCCTCGGTGCGATTGTAGTGGAGTACCGAGGTCTCCACCCGGCGCCCGTCCTTGGGGTTGACTACGACGACATCGCGTTCGGCCACCATGTTCTGGGTGTTCCAGTCGTACTCCCCTTCCCGGGCCGTCAGTATCGAGGTGGTATCCCCCGCCACGTCGAAGAAGAGGACTCTCATCTTCCGGAGCTCGACCGTTGCCTCGTCTTCGATGAAGAAGGCGGTGTCCGCCTCGACCTGGGCGCGCCGCACCCCTTCGGACGTCACCCAATGCGTCAAACCGAAGACCACCTGATTCGCTTCCTGGTTGAGTTGCAGCACCTCCTCCGCCACCAGAGGCGGTTCGCCCGATTCGCCGCATGCTGCCAGCGCCGTTCCCAGGGCCATCATCAACCACGCTCGCCCGCTCGCCTTCGTCATACAGCTAACGCAAAGGCTGCGCGTCGGGCTTCACCATGCTAGGAGCGGCAAGCTCCACACGATCCATGCGCGGATCCGTCTCGAATGCCGTACCTTCCACCAGTGCCCCGTCCGCTTCCCACATCTTGGTCGGTTGGTCCCCCCAGATGCGGTCTTCCAACCCGTCGTAGTATACGACCGAAGTCTCCACCCGAACGCCATCCTTGGGGTTCAACACGACCACATCGCCCCTCGCCACCATGTTCTGGCTGTACCAGTCATACTCACCCTCTCGGGACGTGAGTATCGACGTGGTGTCGCCCACCTCACCGTAGAACACGATCGTCATCACCCGAAGCTCCACCGTCGCCTTCTCATCGATGATGAACGCTGTATCCGCAACGACCTGGGCACGGCGAACCCCATCGGACGTGACCCACATCGTCCCGCCCAAGACTACCTGGTTCGCCTCCTGGGTCAGTTGCACCATATCGTCCGTCACCAGCAGTGGTTCGCCTGATTCGCCGCATGCCGTCAGCCCGACTGCCAGCACCGCGATCAGCCGAGATCGTGTTCTAGCCGTGCTCATACTACCCGCGCCCGCATTAGATCGTGCAGATGTACCATGCCGCTCAGGCGGTCCGCAGCATCCCGCACTGGCAAGGCCATGATACCGTGTCGCTCCATGATGAAGAGCGCCTCGGCGGCCAGCATGTCCGCGGTGACGGTCTTCGGGCTTCGGTTCATCGCCTCGCTCACGCTGTGCTGCAGGAAGTCGTCGTTGTCGTCGGCGAAGCGGGTGAGGTCGCCGGCCGTGACCACCCCGACGATGCGCCGCTCTTCATCAACGACCGCCACGGTCCCGCGTTTGTGAGCGATCTCCATCATCGCTTCCCGCAAAGTCGCGGCGGGCGGGAGGACGGGCACGCTCTCCGGCCCCGTCAGCATGACGTCCGCCACGCGAAGCAGCCGCCGGCCCAAGGCGCCTCCGGGGTGAAGCATGGCGAAGTCGTGTGGCGTGAATCCCTTCGACATCAGCGTCGCCACGGCCAGCGCGTCTCCCATGGCGAGAGCGGCCGTCGTGCTGGCCGTAGGCGCCAAGTCGTGCGGGCAGGCCTCCTCCGCCACACGCACGTCCAGCACCACATCCGACTGCTCCCCCAAGGTCGATCGCCGATTGCCGGTGAGGCAAACAATCGGCACCCCGAGTCGCTTGACGACTCTGAGCAACTCGTACAACTCGTCCGATTCACCGCT
>JASFLD010000467.1:0-4058 GCA_050118275.1 Gemmatimonadales bacterium | reverse complement strand
GTCTGCTTCTTGATCGACAGTTCGTCGGCCGGCAGCGCCTCGGATGGCCCCTCGATGGAGGTCTCGGGATGACGAATGAAATCCGGGAGGTCTTCCACCTTGACCAACGGGCCCTCGGCCAGCACCATGGCGCGTTCCACGACGTTCTCCAACTGGCGTACGTTGCCGTACCATGGATGGTCCAATAGCAGCTTCATCGCCCCCGGCTCGAAACCGGTGACCGAGATGCCGAGCTGCTTGGCGAACTTGTCGACGAAGTGACGCGCGAGGTGCGGGATATCCTCGGAGCGGTGTCGTAGTGGAGGCAGGTGGATCCGTACGACGTTGATGCGGTAGTAAAGGTCGGAGCGGAAGGTGCCCTCTCGCACCTCTTGCTCGAGATCCCGGGCCGTCGCCGCGATGATTCGGACATCGACCTGCCGTGACGTGCCGCCTCCGACGCGGCGGATCTCGCCTTCCTGCAGCGCACGGAGCAGCTTGACCTGCAGCTGCGACGGCAACTCGCCGATCTCGTCGAGGAATAGCGTCCCGCCGTCCGCTTCCTCGAACAGGCCGGCGCGGTCGACGTGGGCACCGGTGAACGCGCCCTTCACGTGGCCGAACAGCTCGGACTCCAGCAGGTTCTCGGGTATCGCGCCGCAGTTGATCGGGACGAACGGTTGCGATGCGCGCGGGCTGGACTGATGGGTCAGCCGCGCGATCAGCTCCTTGCCGGTCCCGCTCTCTCCGGTGATCAGCACGGTCGACGGGTGCTGGGCGACCTTCGTGCTCAGCTCCAGCGCCTCGCGCATCCCGGCGCTCTTGGCGACGATTTCGGGATACCGTTGATCCGCCTTGACGCGTTGTCTGAGCCGCGTCACCTCGCGCCGCAACTTCTCGCGCTCCTCCGCCTTGCGGAGCGTCAGCACGACTTCCTCGGTGGTGAACGGCTTGGGCAGATAGTCGTAGGCGCCTTTCTTCATCGCCTCGACCGCCAGCTCGTTGCTGCCGTAGGCCGTGATCGCGATGACCAGGGCCTGGCCGTTCTGCTTGCGGTAATGTTCGAGGAACTCGAGGCCGCCAAGACGTGGCATGCGGATGTCGCAGAGGATCAGGTCGGGCTGGTCTTTCAGCGCGCGTTCCAGCCCCTCCTTCCCATCCGAGGCGGAGGCGACCTGGTATCCTTCGTCCTCGAGTATCATCGCGAGGGTGCGGCGCACCCCGGCTTCGTCGTCAATGACCAGTACTTTCACTTATTCTTCCCTCGGTTCTCGCAGATGGAAGGTAGACGGAGAAACAGGCGCCGCCGCCTTCGGGACTCTCGACCTGAATGGTCCCTCCCATCGCCTCGATCAATCTGGCCGATACGGCCAGCCCCAGACCCGTGCCCTGCCCCGTCTCCTTGGTGGAGAAGAAGGGGTCGAACACCCTGTCCCCGATCTCCGGCGGGATCCCGGGCCCGCTGTCCCGAACCGAGATGCGCACGACGTGCGCACCCTTCGTCATCGGCGGCGGCGTCAGGCCTTCGCGTCGCGCCTGCAGCCGGCGCAAGTGCGAGTAATCGATGCCGGGCGGGTCGTCCCGCCGTCTGGCGGGCGGCAGCGTCGCCTCGAACGGCAGCTGCTCGGTGCTCACGCGTATCCAGCGCCTCTCGCTGCCGTCCACCGCTTGCGCGGCATTGAGCAACAGGTTGACCATGATCTGTTCCAGCTGGTGCGCGTCGGCGAGCACTGTGGGTACCGAGTCGCCCAAGCTGAGGATCAACTCGATATCCTTGAAGTGGCCTTGCGATTCCACCAGCTCCAGCGCGCCTCTGACGACGTCGTTCACCTCGATGGTCCGCGGAGCCGGCTGGCGCGGGCGGGCGTAGTCGAGCAGGCCCTTGACGATCCGATCGATGCGTCGCGCCTCGCGCCGCATGTCGTCGATCATGTCCTGGCTGAGCGTCTTCCTCCGCTCCGCCACCTCGAGGTAGCCCAGCACCGCTCCCAGCGGATTGCCGATCTCGTGGGCGATGCCGGCGGCGAGTTGACCGGCGGAAGCCAGCTTCTCGGCCCTCACCAGTTCGTCCCGCGCCTCGGTCAGCGCCCGGTTGACTTCGTTGAGCGATCGAATGTTGTCGCTCAGGCGTTTCTGGTTCTGGATCAGCTTCACGCCGATCTCGTTGACGTTGGCGGCCAGACGCTGAAATTCCTTTGCCCCCTCCACCTGGATGCGGTGCGAGTAGTCGTCGCGGGATATCGCTTCCGCGCCGCGCTGAATGGAGCGGACCGGGCCCAGGACGACCTGACGCAACACGAAGTCGCCGACGACCAGGAACAGGAGGACGTCGAGCGCCAGCAGAGCGACCAGAAAGGTCACGACGGTCCGGGTCGAGCCCCCGACCGGCAACCACAGCAGAACCGCAACTCCCGCCAACACGAGAGCCGCGGCAAGCAACAAGGCCAGCGCGACGATCAGTTCACGACGCAGTGACGCCACCGCTACCAAGCTTCTTCAGAGTTCAGGGTGACTTGCGATGCGGGGGACTTCCTTTCCGGAGCTTCCGCGGGCGGGGTACCCCCAAAAGAATAGCGCGGAGTTGAACTCCGCGCTACCCTTCGCTGTTTATCGAGTTTCCTGCGGTGCTACGGCGTGTCGCACGCGACGACGCCTTCCTGGGTAGCTGCCCCCACCGCGGCTGCCTGGCCGTAGTACAACGCGCAGGTCAGGTCCGTACCGGTGTGCGTCGCTGTGGCGCTCCAACCCCTGCCGTCGGCCGTGGGATCGGCGACCGTCACGCCCTGGCTCGAGTTGAAGTCGAGGTTGGCGATGGCGCTGGCATACGTCAGGTAGTCGGCGAAATAAGCTTCCTCGGCCGCCGCCAGGTTACGCAGGTCCGACTTCATGGCGGACACGTACGCCTTCTCCTTGGTGTTCGCGAACTTCGGAATCGCGATCGCAGCCAAAATACCGATGATCACGACCACGATCAGCAACTCGATCAGCGTGAAACCCTTCTGATTCATCCTTTCCTCCTCCTTGCATCTTCCGACCGTCCGACGACGATTTTCCTTCCGGCAGATCTGAGAGGCAAGCTTGGGGCCAAAACGGTCACCCGGACCTTAAGTGCGTTAAAAACATATATTTATACGGTAGGCCAGCTGCCCGGATGCGGTGATTCGGACGCCTGCGGCCCCGCATTCTGCAAGGCTGTTCGCATCCCGCCATCCACCCGCCGCCATCCTCTGAATGCCGCACCGCGACGCGCCCGAGACCGCCGGTCCATGTCAGGGCGACGGTTGGAACAGCGCACGGAGCGAGTCGAGGCGCACTGTATCGCTGTCTGGCAGTCGCGCCGCGCTGTCGAGCGCCGCGACGGCCGATGCCACCTCACCCGCCGCGGCACGGAGCCGGGCCAGGCGTGCCCAATCCTGCCACGTCGCGCCGGCGCCCTTGCCGTCGATCGAAGCCTCCACCGCCGAGGCTGCAGCAGCGAACTCGCCCTGTTGCTCGAAGGCATCGGCGCGCAGCCAGTCGAGCAGCGGTGACGGACCGATCGCTTCCCGGGCCCGACCCGCGGCCCGCAGCGCTCCCTCGGGATCGCCCCGCCGCAGCCGGATGACGACCAGAAGAAACCAGTTGTCGGCGTAGCCGGGCGCCAGCGCGATCGCCCGCTCCGCCATTCGCTCGGCTTCGTCCAGCTCGCCGTGGTTCAGCAAGTGAACGGCGAATTCGGAGATGTATTGGCCCTGGTACGGCCAGATCTCCAGCGCGCGATAGTACAGCCGCCTGGCCTCCTCCCAATCCCCCCGGCGAAGTCTCCGGTCACCGAGCCACCAGATCACCCGTACCGACTCGGGGTGATGCTCCAGCATGTCGGCGAAGACCGACTCGGTGCTCTGCCAGACGCGATTCCGCCGGACGGTGATCACGCAGGCGCCGGCGATCCAAACAGCCAGGCCGACGACCAGCCAGCGGCGCACTGTAAGACGCGCCGCGAGGGCCGAGACGGCCACGACGATCGACAAAGCCAGCGAGGGTAGATACAGGGTGCGCTCGGCCAGCACGATCTCCGACACGAACACCAGATTCGAGAC
>JASFLD010000466.1:0-4058 GCA_050118275.1 Gemmatimonadales bacterium | reverse complement strand
GGCGGCCGATCTGCTGGCCACGTACATCTACGACCGACTCCTGGACAAGCCGGACCTCGAGGCGCGCTACGCGGCCCGCCTGGACAGCCTCGTCCGCCGCGCGGGAGAGATACGGCGCCGCGTCGCGGAGCATTTGGAGGAGCGGGCCCAACGCATGGCGCCGCTCCGCCACCCTCTAGCGGACTTCGCCGGGACGTACCAGAGCCCCATTCTGGGTACCATGGTGTGGCGCGTCGTGGCGGGAGGGCTGGAGGTTCGCATCGGCGTATTGGAGAGCCGGGCCGAGGTTTACGACGCTTCGGCCGACCAGCTGCGCATCGAACTGGCCGGCTCCGGACGGGTGGTGACGTTCGAATTCCCGGAAGGCGGCGGCCCGGCGCGCTCCGCGAGCATCGTCGGGATCGGGTTCGACCGGGTCGAAGCCAGGTGACGAGCAGCGCGGTGCCTTTGAGCGCCGGGTCGATTTCAGATCACGGAAGTAAGCTCATACTCCGTGCGTATCTCGCGGCTCAGTGAAAGACCTCGTCAAGCATCTCCAGCAGCGCCGCCCACGACTGTCGGTCGGCCTCCGCATTGTAGGCGAGGCCGTCGATACCCCGCTCGTCGGCCTCCGGGTTCGTGAAGCTGTGCTGCGCGCCCGGGTAGCTGATCACGTCGATCCGGGCCCCGGCCGCTTTCATCTCGTCTGCGAAGGCCGTGACCCGTTCGGGCGGGACCAGCGGATCGGCGGCGCCGGCCAGCACGAGCACGCGTGCCTTGACGGTCCCCGAGTCCACCGGCGGCGAGGTCGGCATGGCGCCGTGGAAGCTGGCGACCGCGTCCAGGTCGGCACCGGCGCGCGCCATACTGAGCACGATGCCACCGCCGAAGCAGTAGCCGATCGCGGCGATCCGCTCCGGATCGACGTGGGGATCCTGCTTGAGTTGCTCCAGCGCCGCGTTGAAGCGTCCCATCGCCACGGATGGATCCTCAGTCGCTTCGGTCGCCATGGCCTGTGCGTCCTCGGGGTGCTTGGCCAGTTTACCCTTGCCGTACATGTCCAGCGCGAAGCCCACGTAGCCGGCCTCGGCCAGGCGTCGCGCCTGGTTGCGCGCGTGCTGGTTGTGGCCCCACCACTCGTGCACGACCAGTACGCCGGGGCGCTTCCCCGGCTTGGCGGCGTCCCAGGCGATGAAACCCTGGAGGGGCGTCTCCCCATACTGATACTCGATCTCGCGCGTCTGAATGTCTGGCGCCATCGACTCTTCCTTCGTCTCCCCCGCCTCCTCGCCGGCGCACCCGATCGATGCCATTGTCGCCGCTGCGACCAATGCCAGACCTCTTCCCAGATGCATGCGTCCTCCTCTTTGGTGCCAGGAGCCACGCGCAGTGAATGATCATCGTTCCAGGTCTCAGTCACCGAAGGCCGAAGCCCGGACATCGATGGCGGCGCGGCGCTGGCGCCCCGCTAAACACGCGTGGAAGTCGAGTGACCAAGATAAGGGGTGATCCGGGAGCGAACCACCATTCATCAGCAGGAAGCGTTCAACGGGCGGCAGTCGGGCAAAGACTGAGGGGTCAGGATATCCCCCACGCGGCGCGTCGCTCAAGACGTTTCAGATGTGGAAGGCGCTGGAATTCTCGGTGTCAGCCCTGGTCGATCTCTCCGCTGAGAAGCGGTTTCATGTCAATGATCGGTGTGCCGTCCAGCACCTCGAGATTCCGTACGCGCATCCGTCGACCGTCGATGGCGGTGATCTCCACCCGGTGCAGGCCGATGGGATTCGGCCGGTGCGGGGATCGCGTACTGAAGACACCCTCCAGCGCTTTGGAGGTGTCCCCCCGCGGGTGCACACTCAAGACGTCACGGCGAGCGCGATCGAGCCAGGTGATGAGGATGACCCGGTCGCCGGGCCGGATGCTCCGGAGACCGTCGAGCACCTCCGGCTCGAAGACCAGCCAGGCCGCTGGTGCGCCTTCGTCGGGTTGCCGCGGCGCCGACTCGACGTCGGTCAGCGAAGACTCGACCCTCCCGATCGCCTTCAGCTCGAAACTCGCCATGCCGTTTCCCGGGCGGTGCGGGTCAACTCGCCCACGCTCCGGCCGCATCGCTTTGCATAATGATGGGCCCAAGATGCTTCACAGAGTAAGGCAAAGGCGGGCGACTTCGATCGTGCCACCACAGTAACGTCGGAATGCTTATGGCCATGTTCAGATGAATTGTACGAGCGCGCGAGCTCGACGCCAACTGTTCGTCGGCGATCTCGCCGGTCTTCAGAGGGCGATCAGCCTCGGATCGCGCTCGCGTTCTAACCATCTGCGATTCCATCCGCCCAGGTCAGCTGCCGCTTCGTCTCTCTCGCCGCTCTCTACGCCTTGGCGAAGGCCTTCTCCAGCAGCCCGATGTCCAACTTCTTCATCTGTAGCATCGCCTCCATCACGCGTCCTGCACGGTTGCGGTCGGGGTCCTTCATCATCGCGCCTAGAACCGCCGGGACGATTTGCCATGAGACGCCGTAGCGATCTATGAGCCAGCCGCACTGCTCGATCGTGCCGCCGGCCGACAGCGCATCCCACAGCCGGTCGACCTCGGTCTGGTCGGTGCAGTTCACGATGAACGAGATGGCGTGGTTGAATGGATCGAAGGGGCCGGCGCTGATGGCTATGAACGGCTGGCCGGCGAGGGTGAACTCCACAACCTGCCCCGATCCGGCCGGGCCGCCCGGCGTGTCGGCCGGAATCGCGGTGATTGAATCGACGCGTGAGTCCGGAAACAGCGAGACGTAGAACTCAGCCGCCTCGACTGCCTGGTCGACGAACCAGAGGTGAGGAACGATCTTCGCACTCGGCGTGATCTTCTTCTTGCTGGGCATGCCACATACTCCTCGGTTGGGGGACTTCTCGAAACTGGGTCTCCCGATATCGCGAAAGCGTTGAAACACTCTCCGGCGATCTCGGGTTCCTGCCTAGCCTGGCCTTGCGACCGGCTCCAGTCGGTAGTCGAACGGGGTTCCACGAGATCGACACAGAGGGCGATCGGCGTCCGTAGCGCCTCCAGGGCGGCGCGAACCGACACGCACCACGGCCGTTTCGTGAGGCACTCGACGAATGGAGGTTGTCGAGGTGGTCGAGCTCGAGACGACGGATCCTGCGCTGCGCGGTGTGGTGACGCTCACATCACACACTCTCGGCTGCAAACGGCGGCAGCGATGTGCCGCCGTGCACGACGGGCTACAGCGCGGCCTGCCGGTCCGCAAGCCTTGCCTGCCCAAGAGTCATCTCCCTTTCCGCAGATCCGGCCGCCAGCCGAGCCTCCATCGCAGCCCGTAGGAATCGAGCACCTCACCACGGCTCGTCGGCGGTCGGCCCGTAAATCTGCGGCAACGGCACGTCGACCAGCCGCAAGTAGAGGGTGAGCTGCCCGCGATGATGGATCAGGTGGTTCAGATGCCCGCGCACGACCTCGCCGCGCGGCGCGGTGAACAACACCTGCTCTCCGTGTTTCAGCGACCACGGTGTGTCCAGCGCCGGCCCGACGACCGAGACGAGCGCCTCTCGGGCCTCGGCCACGTTCCGGTCGAAGTCGCGGAGCAGGGTTTCCGTGGGCTCGAAACTGTATGAGACGCCCGCTGCCAGGTCGATGTGAGGCTCGCGCAACGAGCTGGTGATCCAGCCCGGCATCCACGAGACTAGCTGGGCCAGATGGCCGAGGGCGAACGACTTCTCGTGCGGTTTCCATTGTCCTTTCTCGGTCGGCACGCGCTCGAGAAGCTTCCGGGTGGACGCCATCTCCTGGTCGAACTCCGTGAGCGGAATCGCTGGCACGCTCATCGCAATCCTCGTTGGTCAGAAAGTGACACGGAGAGCCGGCTGCCCGGCTCTCCGTCCGGCCCCAACGGCCAGACTTGGCCGCGGGCGCACTTGCCCGCTACACGCAGGAGACTATTTGCTTCGCGCGGCTGGGGCGCCGGCAGGGAATGCCACCGTGCGGTGCGCTCCGAGCGAGCGCGCGCTGTCGATGGCCACTATCGCTTGGTACGGGTTTCCAGCTCGCGAAAGCGATCGAGCGCCTCGCTGGG
>JASFLD010000465.1:0-4058 GCA_050118275.1 Gemmatimonadales bacterium | reverse complement strand
ACCCTGACTTTGATCGTGGTAGGCGCCGCGTTGGCGGTGGTGGTGCAGCGGGCAGCGACGCGAGAGAGCCGGAGTCTGAGTCGCTTCCAGGACTATGCGTTGCCGCTCTTCATCATCGTGCCATTCCTATCGGGGTTCCTCGTCATGCACCCGGCGTGGAACCCGTTTACCCGGGACCCGGTCTTGTTGGTACACGTTTTGAGCGCCGACGTGCTGATCTTCCTGGTTCCGCTCACCAAGCTCAGTCACATGGCACTGCTTCCCTTGACCCAGCTGATCTCGCAGCTCGCCTGGCATTTCCCGCCGGATGCCGGAAGACGGGTCGCAGTGACGTTGGGCAAGGAGACCGAGGCGATTTGATCATGTCAGCCGCGATGCTCATCGACATCACTCGCTGCACCGGATGCGAGGAATGCGTCCTCGCCTGCAAAGAAGAGAACGATCTGGGGCCAGATCGTCTGCGGGCCGGCCAGCAGGCGGTGGACGGTCTTTCGGCCACCCGCTTCTCGACGATCCTTCGCCTGCCAGACGACCACTACGTGCGGCAGCAGTGCCGCCACTGTCTGGACCCGGCCTGCGTCAGCGCCTGTCTCGTGGGTGCGATGCAGAAGACGCCGGAGGGCCCCGTCGTCTACGACTCGGATCTCTGCATGGGGTGCCGTTATTGCCTGGTGGCCTGTCCTTACGGCATTCCGCGTTACCAATGGGACGAAGCCGCGCCGTTAGTGCGGAAGTGCACACTGTGCTATCCGCGGGTCTTGAAGGGGAAAGAACCGGCCTGCGTGGAAGCATGTCCCGAGGAGGCGCTGCAGTTCGGCGAGCGGGATGACTTGCTGGCCGAAGCGCATCGGCGGATCGGGGAGAACCCCGGCCGCTACGTGGACCACGTGTTCGGCGAGACGGAGGTTGGCGGGACGTCGGTCCTCTATCTGGCCGACATCTCGCTGGGGTTCCTGGCCTGGGCCGAGCAGCTGGGAGAGCGAGAGCTCCCAAAGCTAACCTGGGCGTCGCTGAAGAAGGTACCCGGGGTCGCGTTGGGAATGGGAGGACTGATGGCGGGCGTCTACTGGGTCATCAACCGACGAATGAAGCTGGCGGCGCTGGCGGCGGAAGGCAGTCTGACGGATGCCCCATCTCAGGATCAGGTCCCGGAAAGCGAAGACAGCGATGTCTAAAAGACTCACAACTCTGAAATCGATACTCTGGGCACTGGTGGGCGTACTGGCCGCGGTCAGCGCCGTTCGTTTTCTTCACGGCCTGGGCGCCGTGACGAACCTGTCCGATGCCGCCCCCTGGGGACTCTGGATCGGGTTCGACGTCATGTCGGGCGTGGCGCTGGCGGCGGGCGGCTTCGTGCTGGCGGGTATCGTCTACGTCTTCGGTCTGGAGAGATATCGGCCGTTCGTGCGCGCGGCGATCCTCACGGCGCTTCTGGGTTACGCCGCCGTCGCCGTAGGGCTGCTGTACGACCTGGGTCTACCGTGGCGGATCTGGCACCCGGTCATTCATTGGCAGTACCACTCGGTGCTGTTCGAGGTCGCGGCCTGCGTGATCCTCTACCTGACGGTCCTGACGCTGGAGTTCCTCCCCGTCGTCCTCGAACATCCGCTGTTCCGGAACCGGGTGTTCCAAGCTGTACTGCGAGGGCTGAAGCGAGTGTCGATCGTCCTGGTCATAGCCGGGATCGTTCTCTCCACCCTGCACCAATCCTCGCTGGGATCGCTCTTCCTGATCACTCCCTACCGGCTCCATCCACTCTGGTATTCGCCGATCATCTACGTGCTGTTCTTCGTGTCGGCCGTGGCGTTGGGGCTGATGACCGTGGTGCTGGAATCCCTTTTCTCCAACTACTTCTTGGGTCACAAGCTACACCGGCGGGAGATCAGCGGGTTGGGACTCGCCGCCGCGGCGGTGCTCTGTGTCTACGCCACTCTGCGGCTGGGCGATCTGGCGATCCGCGGAAGGCTGGGAATGGCACTGGACGGCAGTTGGCAGGGCTGGCTGTTCCTGTTCGAGTTGGGCGTGAGCGCCATCATCCCTGCGGTACTGCTGCTCTACCGACCGGTCCGCTCGCACATTGTGGGAGTCGGCACGGCGGCGCTCATGGTGGTGGGCGGCATGGTCCTCTACCGGCTCGACGTGTCGATCGTGGCATTCGCTCGTCCCGAGGGAGTGGGATACTTCCCGACTTGGGAGGAGTTCGCCGTGAGTCTGGGAATCGTGGCCGGCGCCACCCTCATCTTCCTCTTCTTCGTCGAGCACCTGAACGTCTTCGATGACGTACGCGGGCATCCTGCGCCGGAGAAGCCGAGCTACGACCCCGCCACCTTGCATCCCTTGCTTCCGAAGTCGCTAGCTCTGCCGCGCAGCTACTCGCTCGCCTTTCTGAGCGGCGCCGTCATCGCCCTACCCTTCTTGCCGCTGGGCGGAGTCCAACCCACCCCGATTCCGGCCAGCCGTCCCAGGATCGTTAGTGCCCACATCCGGGAAAGAGGAGAAGGACAGACCCGGCATCTGGCTCTGGCGGCGGAGTCCGCCCTGACCACCCGGGTCTTGATGATAGACGGCAACCGGAACGGCGATTTGGTCCTCTTCGATCACGACGATCATGTCGAGCGGTTGGGCGGCGATGACTCGTGCGAGACCTGTCACCACCTGAACAAGCCCCTGGACGAGAACACCTCCTGCTTCGAGTGTCACCGAGACATGTACGAGAAGCGGTCGGTCTTCGATCACGACCTCCACGTGACGCGTTTGGGCGGGGACGACAGCTGTACCGAGTGCCACAGCGACGGGAGCACCGTCAAGAGCTACGACACGATCACCGAGTGCAACGAGTGTCACCGACGCGAGATCGCGTCCAAATCATTCATCGAGGCGCCGCAGGCGCGCTGGAAACCGGCGGTGGGTTACATGGGGGCGATGCACGCGCTTTGCGTCGAGTGCCACCAGCGCGAGGCACTCACCCATCCCGACGAGCACCCCGAGAGCTTGAATCGCTGCACGACGTGCCACGACGTTGACTGGCGAGAGGACCTCCGCCGGCTGGAACCCAAACGCAAACAGGTCAGGCAGGCCGCCGGTGAGCGGAGTTCAGCGTCCGGGCCGACAGGAGGCGGAGATGACTACTGACCGCCAGATACTCGACGAAGTGATCCAGGACTGGATTCGTTTCCACCTCTTCGAGCAGGTCCCCGTCGCGATCAGCATCATCGATCGCGATTACCGGATCGTGGATGCGAATCCGCGTTTCGAGGAACTATACGGCGCTTGGGAAGATCGGCTGTGCTACCAGGTATACAAAGGCCGGGACCAGCCCTGCCCCCACTGTGCGGCGCTGAAGACCTTCCAGGATGCGAAGATCCGGGTCCGCGAAGAGGAGGGCGTGGTCCGCAACGGGCGTCAGATGGACTACCTTGTCCACATGGTCCCGGTGCGTGGCCCCCTCGGTCGGATCCGTTTCATCGTGGAGATGTCAACGGACATCTCGGCCGTGAAACGTTTGGAAAAGGAGAAGCGGGAAGCGGAGCGCCTGGCGGCGGTGGGCGAGACGGTAGCCGGGATCGCCCACGGCATCAAGAACGTTCTGATGGGCCTCGAAGGAGGGATGTACGCGGTCAACTCGGGAATCGAGTTGGGGGACGACGACCGAATCGCCAGGGGATGGGCGACGCTGGAACAGAACGTCGAGCGCATTTCCGAGTTCGTGAGAGAGTTTCTCGATTTCGCACGCGGTCGAAAGACGAGCGCCGCCCTGGTCGATCCGAATCTCCCGGCGCGGCAAGTGGCGGCGCTGTTCGGGGAGCGCGCCGCCCAGTCGGGCGTGCAATTGGAGCTGGAACTGCAACCGGATCTGGAGCCGGTGCCGTTGGACGCCGAAGGCATCCACACCTGCCTGGCCAATCTGGTCTCCAACGCCATCGACGCTTGCTTGGTCAGCGAGACACAACGCGAGTTCGTGGTGACGCTCAGGTCGCGCCTCGAGGACGGCACGCTGATCTACGAGGTGACCGACAACGGGCGGGGTATGGACTACGAGATCAGCAAAAAAGTCTTCT
>JASFLD010000464.1:0-4085 GCA_050118275.1 Gemmatimonadales bacterium | reverse complement strand
CGGCGATATCTCGCGGGAGTGGTGGAGCGCGAGCATCGATCGCCAGCGTGACCTGACCGTCACTGGACTGCTCAACGACAACGACGGAGATGACGCCAACGACGATGGGGTCGTCACCTGGACGGGCAGCGGCTCCGGGGATGTGGAGCGCAGCCGTCATGCCGATGGCGACGACGTGCGTATCTATCACATGATCTCGAGTTCGACGATCAACGATGTGGTCGTTCCGTACCCGCGCACGGAAGACGGTTGGCCGTTGTCGGGTACGATCGAGCGGAGCTTGACGATCACGCGAGAGTTGCCGTCCGGCGAGACCGAGACCGTGCAACGAGACGTCAGCGTCATGTTCACCGGCGACCAGTACGCCACTGTGACGGTCGGGGATGACACGTTCACGCTCGATCTCAGCGAGCGGGACTTCGGGCCCGGGAAGATGCGTGATCACAGAAGGCGACGATTCCATCCCTAGTCGAAACTGCGGCCGAGAGGGGAGCGTGCCGGTTGGACCGTCGGCGCGCTTCTCGCTCGGCTCGCCTCCTCCGTCTGTTTGATGCGCGACGATCTCCCGAATCACGGCCGAATGGTGGCAAACGGCTGGCCCGCTGGGTGTGCAGCAATCACAGAGGAGGCGCGCGTGTGACCGCAGGGCTTGCCAGGTGGGGGTGGATCTGCCAGTTTATACCTGTGTATACGGGTATACAATTCTAGGCGACTCGCCTCAACGCACATGACGCGCTCGCTAGCCACCCAATTCAAAGCGCTCTCCGAAGATGTCCGCCTCCAGATCCTGGCGCTCATCTTTCGCCACCAGGAACTCTGTGTTTGCGAGGTGGAGCGGTTCCTCGACATCTCCCAGTCGAAAGCCTCTCGGCATTTACGCTACCTCCTGAATGCCGGTATCCTCGAGGACAGGCGCGATGGCCTCTGGGTCTACTATCGTATGGCCGGATCCGACTCCGATCAGCAGCGGCTCCTCCTGGACTTCCTCTGCGAGCTTCTCCACAACGTCGATGTGCCGGATGTGTCGGACCAGCTGAGGGTCATGCGAGCTGAGCGTTGTGCTCCCGATGCGTCACCGGCCCGATTGGCTGTCGTGACGAGCGCGCCACGAGCGGGAACGAGATGATGAGCGCGGCCGCTTCCTCGGTCACCCGGCGCCTCTCGTTTCTCGACCGCTACCTGACGGTCTGGATATTCGCCGCCATGGCGGTCGGCGTCGCGATCGGCTATCTGTGGCCCGAGCCGGTGGAAGCGATCAACAGCGCCACGCAGACCGGCACCACATCGATCCCCATCGCCGTTGGGCTCATCCTGATGATGTATCCGCCGCTCGCCAAGGTGCGCTATGAAGAGTTCTGGGTCGTCCTGCGGCACAAGCGAATACTCGTCTTGTCGCTGTTTCAGAACTGGGTGATCGGACCGCTGGTCATGTTCGTCCTCGCGGTCCTCTTGCTGCGTGATATGCCGGGATATGTCGTCGGTCTAATTCTCGTCGGTTTGGCGCGCTGCATAGCGATGGTCTTGGTGTGGAACGACCTTGCCGAGGGTGATCACGACCTGGCGGCGGGACTGGTTGCGGCCAACGCCGTCTTCCAGGTGATGTTCTATGGCCTCTACGCGTGGATCTTCATTACCTTGCTACCGCCGTTGTTTGGCTTCCAGGGAGCCGAGATGCACGTCGGCGTGGGCGAGATCGCTCGCACCGTGTTTATCTACTTGGGGATCCCGTTCCTCGCAGGCCTCCTCACTCGCTTCACGCTCTTGCGACTGAAGGGGCGGGATTGGTACGAGAGTGTCTTCATCCCGCGAATCGGTCCCCTCACTTTGGCGGCCCTGTTGTTCACGGTCATCGTGATGTTTTCGCTCAAAGGCGAGCTGATCGTCCAGCTTCCGTATGACGTGTTCCGAATCGCGGTTCCACTGACTGTTTACTTCGTCGCGATGTTCGTCATCACCTTCGTCGGTGCCCGCTGGCTGCGCGGCGATTATCCGGAGACGACGACAGTGGCACTGACAGCCGCCAGCAACGATTTCGAGCTGGCCATCGCGGTGGCGATCGCTGTCTTCGGCATCGCGTCCCAGCCGGCGTTCGCGACGGTAATCGGGCCGCTCGTCGAGGTGCCGGTGATGATAGGGCTCGTACGGGTGTCGCTTTGGGCTAGAGGCCGGTTCTTTCCCCCGGTCCCGGCGGCTGTACGCCGGAGTAGCGCGCCCGAGGGACGGGAATGAGCGTCCGCGTGGAGCTTCTCGTGACGCCGGACTGTCCACACGCTCGGCAGGCGGAGGCGCTGGTTCGCGGGGCGCTAGAACGCCTCGCCCCGGATGCCGTGATCACCCTGACCGTCGTTCGTGACCTCGCGGAGGCGGAACGACTGGCATTCCCGGGCTCGCCCACGGTGCGGATTAACGGTGAAGACCTGGCCGGTGCCGATCCCGGGCCCCCGGCCTACGCCTGTCGTACGTACGAGGACGGGTACGGCGTACCGCCGGAATGGCTGCTCGAAGTCGGCATACTGCGGACTCTGCGCCCGCGGCATTTCCTCTTCCTCTGCGTCGCGAACAGCGCGCGCAGCCAGATGGCGGAAGGGATCGCACGGAGCCTGGCCACCGCTGAGGTGCGGATCTCTTCCGCGGGCTCCGAGCCGTCGCGAGTCAATCCCTTCGCGATCCGCGCGCTGGAGGAGATCGGTGTCGATGCGTCGACCCAGCGATCCAAGGGAATGGACGAGATTCGCCAGGGGAACGGGCCGCCGGTCGACGCCGTGGTCACCCTCTGCGCGGAGGAGGTGTGTCCGGCCTGGCTGGGTGAGGCGTACCGCGTCCACTGGCCGCTGGCCGATCCGGCCGCAGCCACGGGAAGCGACGAAGAGGTACTGGAGTCCTTCCGCCTCGTCCGCGATCTCTTGCGCCGGCGCCTGATCGCGCTGTTCCGACAGAGTCCGTCCACTCCATTCGCCTGATCCTCGAGAGACCGTAGTCCAAGTGATGGATCCGAGGTGACGGGGTGCGGTATCCGTCGCGACACGGAGGGCAGAACGCCCGGTATCCTACGCCGTTCGGTTTCGAACAGCGTTGTGCCGTTTCCGGACTACCGGAACGATTCTCGCCACCGACCGCTGCCGCAACCGTCGACTGAATCAGCCGCTTGTGCCGACGCGACCGTATCGCGTGCGGTGGCACTCCTCTTGCCCCTCCTAGCTCCTAATACGCCAACTACCGAGCCTGGCGATCGTGTCTGGCCGACGCCTGTAAAAAGGATGGGGTCATGAGGGGCGTCACACAGGACCTGCGTTTCTCGCTCCGGCAACTGATCTTGCGGCCTGGATTCTCCCTACTCATCGCCATTACGCTCGCCGTCGGGATTGGAGCCAACGTCGCGATCTTCAGCGTGCTGAAGGGACTGATCTTGCGCTCGTTGCCGTATCCCGAGTCGGAACGCGTCGTGGCGATATGGGAGACGCCGCCGGGTCAGCAGTCTTACCAGCCGTTCACTCCCCCAGACTATTTCGACATGCGGGGGCGGGCCCGTACGCTCAATGAGATGGGCGTTTATCGTTTCAACTGGGTCAACTTGGCTGGAGACCCCGAGCCGACGCGGGCCTACGCGGCACGTGGTACCGCCAGCACGCTGCGGGCGTTGGGTGTGCAACCGGCGCGCGGACGCTTGTTCACCGATGATGAGGAGATCGAGGGGAACGACAACGCGGTGCTTCTCAGTAACCGCCTCTGGGAGGTGCGCTTCGGTGGAGTGTCAGACATTGTCGGACAGCGAGTCACGATCGACGGCGAGAGTTACACGATCATCGGCGTCATGCCTGAGGATTACGAGTTTCCGAGACCATGGAGCATGATGACCGAAGACCCGGAACTTTGGCTGCCGCTTCCGCTGTCACGAGATGAAAGCACCCGGGGTTCGCACTTTCTGGCCGCGGTCGGCCGCTTGTCTGACGGTGTGACGGTCGAGCGGGCAGAAGCGGAATTGAAAGGCATAGCCGCCCAGCTGGCCGAGGAGTATCCTGACACCAACGCTCACGTGGATGTCTGGATCGAACCGCTGACCGAACGTTCGCTGGGATATGTCCGCT
>JASFLD010000463.1:0-4089 GCA_050118275.1 Gemmatimonadales bacterium | reverse complement strand
GGAAGTCGATCATCGTCGGCGCGTTGTCCCTCGTCATGGGCGAGCGGGCGACGGCCGAGGTCGTCAGATCGGGCGAGGATAAGTCTGTCATCGAAGCCGTCTTCGAGATCGACGATCGGCACGCTATCCGGGAGCGCTGCGACGAGGCCGGCATCGATGTCAGTGAGGGGTTGTTGGTGTTGAAGCGTGAGGTGAGCGTCGGCGGTCGGAATCGAGCTTGGATCAACGGGTCGCCGGCGACCGCCTCGCTCACCGGTGAGCTGGGACAGTTGCTGGTCGATCTTCATGGTCAGCACGAACACCAAGCGCTGTTGCACGCCGGCTCGCAACGCGAAATACTCGACGCCTATGGCGACGCGACGGGTCAGGCCGAGGAGGTTGCGGACCTCTGGCGCCGCTTGGGCGAAGCGCGTCGGCGGCGCGGTGAGCTGGAGGCGCGCCGTGCCCGCACCAAGGAGCGGGCAGAGTTGCTGCGCCATCAGGCCGATGAGATCGAAGCGGCCGGCCTGCGCGAGCCCGGGGAGGATCTCGCGTTGGCCGACGAGGAGCGACGGCTGGCGCATGGAGAGGAGTTGCTGGAGCGTGCCGGCGAGCTCCAGGTGGAGATCTACGGCGGCGAGGATGCGGTCTACGAGAGGCTGAGTCGCCTGCGGCGCGAATTGGACGGGCTGGGCAGGCTGGATCCGAGCGTCCTCGAGTCGATGAGCGAACTGTTCGACACCGCTTACTACTCGCTTCAGGAACTTGGAGAGCGGCTGGGCACGTATCGAGAAAGCATCGACCTCGACCCGGCGAAGTTGGAGGGCGTGCGGGCGCGCATCGATGCGCTCTACAGGTTGAAAGCGAAGTACGGGTCGACCCTGGAGGAGGTCATGCAGGCGGGTGCGCGCGCACGGGCGGAACTCGAGGCGCTCGACCTTACCGGGTTCGAGATCGAAGAGCTGGAGCAGCAGGAAGCGGAGCTGAGCGCTGAGCTGGGTCAGGCGGCGGCGAGGTTGACCCGGACTCGCAGAAAAGCGGCGAAGGGGTTGGCCGGCGAGGTCTCGCGCATGTTGCCGGAGCTGGGGATGGCAGAGGGACGTTTCGAGATCGATCTGGCCGAGCGGCAGGAGATCGGGAGCACCGGCGCCGAGGACGTCGAGTTCCGCGTGACGCTGAACAAGGGCTTCGAGCCGCGGGCGCTCTCGAGGGTGGCGTCGGGAGGCGAGCTGAGCCGCGTCATGTTGGCGCTCAAGACGATTCTGGCCAGGCTCGATCGGACACCGACTCTCATCTTCGACGAGATCGATGCCGGGATCGGCGGCATCGTCGGTCAGAAAGTGGCAGAGCGGCTGCGTCAGGTTGCCGAGCACCATCAGGTGTTCGTGATCACGCACTTGCCGCAGATCGCGGCGCTGGCCGACCACCACCTCCTCGTCAGCAAGCACTCCGAAGGACGCAAGACGGCGACCCGGGTGGACGAGCTAACCGGTGAGGAGCGGGTCCGGGACCTGGCGCGCATGTTGGGCGGGGACCCGGAACGCGAAGCTTCGCTCGAGCACGCTCGCGCCTTGTTGGCCACGGGGGCGAAGCTTTCCGCGGCGCGATCAGCGAAAGATTGATTGATAGTAGTGCAGGCCGACGTGCCAGATGTTCTGCTGGGGCGCCAGGCCGTCCGCGACGCTCGTCGTGCGCAGGTAGCGCAGTTCGACCTCCAGCGGCAAACCGGAGCGCCGCTGACCCGCCCAATGAGTCGTCGAATAGCGCGCCCCGAAACCTATGGCGGTGGCGGTGAACCGGGTGCCTTCCTCCAGATCGGCTGGCAGGAAGCGAGCGTTCTCATCGATCGGTGTCACCGGCTCGACGCTGTCCCTTCCGTGCTGGGTCCGCACGAAGAACCCCGAGAACGTGAAAGCGCGGGCGAAGTTGATACGGGGCGCCGCTACCATCGTCAACACGTCACCGGGATTCCAGCGCACCAACGCTGCATACGCCCCCGGCTGAATCGGGTATGGCGGTGAAGTGACGAGTCGCTCGACTTCGGCTGCCATCTGGATGTTGTATCCCAGATGAAGGGACAGCCAGACGCGTCGGCCGAAGCTCACGTCGAAGGTCGATCGGAGCTCGATGTCGGGTTGCCCGTCGCCGGTGCCGGTGTCGGTGAGCGTAGTGGCGATGGACGGCGCCCCGGTCGCGAAACGGTACAGGCCGTCGAGCCGCAGGCGGATGGGGAAACGGGGTTGCGGGCGGTCGGGCCGCTCGCGGAACGTGTTGAAGGGTTGCAGGCTGAGCCCGGTCTCGATGTCGCCGAACTTAATGCCACTCGAGCGACCTTGGATCGGCTCGATTCCCAGGGCGGACCACGAAATTTCGCCGATGGCCGCTCCTACGGTCGCTGGGGAGGCCAGAGAGAGCCCCGGCAGCGTGATCTCGAAGGTACCGAAGCCGGAGCGGAGTGCCCCATAGAACTGCAACAGTTGTTGTCCGGGTGCGCCCGAGTTCGTCGGCGCGAACCGTCCCTCCCTGAGGCCTATCAAGCCTGCCTCCAGCGTCCTGGCATCAGCCAGCAGGCGCTCGGCTTCGACTTGCTGGTCTGGGGTCAGCGTGTCAGCGGCGACCATGTCTTCCAGCTCGGCGATGCCGGCGGCGAGACCCTCGAACAGCGTGTTGTCGTTGGGACCGCCGAAGGCCGAATCCGAGTAGCCGCTCACGGTGGACAGCGAATCCAAGCCTCGAGCAACCGAGGACTGCGACTTGACGATCGGGACGACGACGAAGGCGGAAAGCCAATCGGTCGCTCCGAAGTTCAAACTGATGGGTGCATTGGTACGCTCGTACAGGATGTCGAACTGCAGGGCGCCCAGATCGCTCGGCTCCGGTTGGGACAGGCCCAGATCGGGGTAGAGGCCTCCAAGCAAATCGTTCAGCGTATCCAGCGCCGGTATCAGGCGCGCATCGAGTTGGGTGCTGTACACCTCGGTCAGGGGTTGGCGAATCCCGTCGACGAAGGCTTGATCGACCGTGATGTTCTCTCCTGTAAGACCGATCTGCAACTCGCCCCGCCTGGGGAGCTGAGCGTCCCACCACTGCGCCGCCAAATCGAGCGGCGGCGACAGAACGATCAAGGATCCGAGAATCAGCAGGCAGCGTGTCATGGGCGGTCGATAATATGCGCCGTGAGGCTCTGACTGGACAGGGAGCAGAGAAAATTGACAGGAGGTAGCCGAGGCCTAGTATTGTAGGATCGGAGTTCGGCGCCGTAGCCAAGTGGACTAAGGCGGGGGCCTGCAAAGCCCCTATTCGTGGGTTCGAATCCCACCGGCGCCTTGACCCCGTCGTGAAAACCCGCCGGCCCAGATCTCGGCAGGATCGGTCGCGAACGGAACTGCGGCGTCGATGTGCGTATAACGCTCAACAGTGCAACACGTTGCAGGTCGGGCGCGAGGTCGTGATCCTCAAATGCGGGACAGTCACTGAGGCGAAGAGCTTGATATTCGGGCGCCATTGCACGAGTTTGTGGAATAATCGGCCGTTCCCCCCTGGCCGTCACGCTGTGCGTGTGCTGCGCTTTCCCGATCGGCGTACGTCTCGACTCGGTATCACTCTGCTCGAGTTGGTCATGGTGATGCTGGTCGTCGCCATTCTGTTCGGTCTGACGTTGCCGGTGTTGTCGGCCCTGGCGGGCCGTTTCAAGGTGGGGAGCGCAAGGGACGTGTTCATCAACACCTACGCGCGGGCGCGGGTTGCGGCGGTGCAGTTCGGCCGCGAGGGGCGCCTGCTCATCCGGGCGGACCAGGGGCTGTTCTGGGTGGAGGTCGACACGGGAGTTCCGGGCGCGGTAGCGGCGGACACGATCGGGCATGTCGTGGATGTCAGGCGCGAGTACGGCGGTGTTACCATGTACTCGCCGAGACAGAGACTGTGCTTCGATGGGCGCGGGCTGGCCTACTCGGGTGGAACGTGCGAGCCGCACAACGCGATAATCGTCTTTTCGCGATTGGACCGCGCGGACACCGTGGAGTTGTCGCTAGGCGGCACCGTGGTCAGACGTCAGTGAGAGATGGATGAAGCGGTCATTCGGACAATCGGGTTTCACCATCACGGAACTGT
>JASFLD010000462.1:0-4112 GCA_050118275.1 Gemmatimonadales bacterium | reverse complement strand
GAAGCGCGGTGGGATCCGCCTATGGCGGGGCACCGACTGACGCCCGGGCACTGACTGGTGGTCTGTCGACTGAGGCGATGATCGCTGGCGCAGGAGCCCAGCGCGTGTATCTTGATTACGGCCCCTCAAGCGGAAGCCCCTTGCGGGGCCGGTTTTATTGTCGCCTTGACCGACATGGAAAACTCTGCAATGACGCTGGAGGCCCTACGATGACACAGCATCTCGACATCCCGGCCGCGACCGATCACGGTCTGCCGCGCCTGGGCATGCCGGCGCCCCAATTCGAGGTCGCTACCACGCACGGAACGATTCGGCTCGAAGACTTCAGGGACAGCTGGCTGATCTTGTTCTCGCACCCGGCGGACTTCACACCTGTATGCACCACTGAGTTCATCGGTTTCGCCCAGATTCACGAACAGTTGCGGTCGATGAACTGCGAGCTAATGGGACTGAGCATCGACAGCGTATACTCCCATATCGCCTGGGTGCGGAATATCGAAGAGAAGATGGGCGTGAAGATCGATTTCCCGATAATAGCCGACCTCAACAAAGTAGTCGCGACGAAATACGGAATGATCTCCCCCGGTGAGAGCAAGACCGAAACGTCCAGATGTGTCTTCGTGATCGACCCGAAACAGGTCCTGCGGGCAATGGTTTACTATCCGCTCACAACGGGGCGGAACATGGACGAGATCCTCCGCCTCATCCAGGCGCTCCAGACGACGGACGAACACGAGGTGGCGACCCCAGCCAATTGGCGGCCTGGCGACAAGGTCATCCTGCCGCCACCGCAGACCCAAGATGGGGCGGCCGAGCGCGTCGGCGCCAAAGACCTGGAGTGCACCGATTGGTACTTCTGCAAGAAGGAACTCTGAGCGCTGAGTGACGACGACAATGGCTTGCATCAACTCGGACGGCAGCCTGACCCTCGTAGCGCGTGACGTTCTCGAGACACTCGACCGACCACGCGCCATCGAAGAGATCCGGGACATCGCCCGCCAGCCGGTGTATCGCGTTCGCGCCAGCCTGCGCGAGATGGCTGAGTTGGGGTTGGTCGTGAAGACAGACGACCATTACTCCATCACGGAGGCCGGCAGAACGAAGTTGGGCGGCGAGCCGGCCTGACTGCGCTTGGGCGGGGTAGGCGGCAGGCTTCGCTGATCTGCACGTCCAGCTGTCGGGAGGGGCGCGGCGGCCATCTGCGCCCGCGCCCCTCTTCTGCAAGACCGGCCTGATGGCCGGAACACGCCCCCGGTATCGGCTTCTAGTAGTAGTACGTCTTGTCCACCGGGGCTATCGGGTCCTCGACGTTATTGCCTCCCAGGATAACCACGTGAGCTACGTCTCCCGCGTCTACGTAGCCAATCGCGGCGTGGTGGAAGAACGGCACGCCGCCGGCTCCTGAGCTGCCGGCGATGGTCTGCGACCCGGTGGCGCCGCCGAAGCTGCCGATCGTTCCGTCCAGGTTGATCGAGGCATACTGCTGTTCGGTCGACGAGTTCGCCGCCCCGCCGTACAGGCCGCCGCTCACCAGGATGGTGCCGCCCACCGCAACGGCGGAGTGCCTGGAGAGCGCCTTGATCAGGCTGCTGGGATTCTCCGACCAGCTGGCCTCCCTCAGCTCGCCGGTCCGCAGGTTCAGGCGGTGGTAGTAGATGTCGGCGCTTCGCGTCGTCGTCAGCGAATTGTCGCCCGGGGGCACGATGCCCGTTTCGCCGCCCAGGCTGTAGAGCACTCCCGCAACTTGGACTAGTGGAGCGTAGGCGCGAGCGTATGGAAGCGAAGCCTGACTCTCCCAAACTCCCAGAGAGCCGTCCTCCCCGATCCGCGCGCGGTACACCTCTTGGCGCGGGACATCGCCCGTGGTCGCGCCTCCGGCGATATAGAGCCAGGAGCGGAAGACCGTGACGCCCATCGAATGGAGTGGCGTGGGTAACGCCGTGGTGGTCGTCCAGGAGTCGACCGAACGGTCCCGGGCTACCGACGCCTTGTAGACCGTCTTCGTCGCCGTGCCGGTGTCGTCGATTCCCCCGATGACGTAGAGGTAGCCGGCCACCAGCGTGTCGATGAGAGCATTGAACGGCGTAGCCGCCGCGGCGCCATGGAAAGCTCGCGCCGCCGGCAGCGAGGTTTCGGTTGTGTAGGCAGAAAAATTGCCGCTGCCATCGACCCCGCTGTAGGCGACAGTCGCGTTCGGCGTCAGCGTGCCGTCCGCTCCGCCGGTCACGTACACGAGGTTGCCGGCGCCACTCCCCTCGTCGATACGCAAGAATATGGTGCCATGCCCCTGTTCCGGAGTGGGGAGGGGTTGCGTCTCGGTCCAGGAGATCTGGGATGGACTGAACGTCGCCGACTGCGTCACCGTGAAGACGACGGAGTCGGTTACGCCGGTCGGCGTCTCGATCCAGACGGGGCCGCTGGCGGCGGAGTTGGGAACCGCGGTGACGATGAAATCGTTCGTCCAGTTCTCCGGCAGCGCCACGGGCGCTTCCACCGGCCTTCCGGCGTCATCGGTGAAGAAGGCGCGCCCCTTGTTCAGCAGGTCGCCGAAAGACTCGCCTTCAAGGATGACCGTGCTTGCATTGTTGCCACTCGGTCTCGAGACGCCATTCACGACCTTGAGATCAGGCTCCACGCCTCTGTACGCGGCTGGCAGATCATCCGACTTGCCGCCGGGATTGGTCACCCTGACGTCGTAGCTCATGTCTCGCTTCACACTGTCGGGCGCGAACGCCAGCAGTGTCGTCCCGTCGACGAAGATGACCGAGTCGACTTCCCAGCCACCAAAGGCGGCGCGGGCGCCCGGTTCGAAGTTGGAACCGACTATCTCGACCAGTGTGCCCACGGTCCCACTGTCCGGTGTGATCGTCAGTAGGTCGGGCTGAAGGCCCGCCGGGCCGTTGCCGTCGTCGCCGCAGGCCACGCCCAGCAGGCCGATGGCGAAGCTGAAGGACGCTATGAGAACATGCCGTCCGTGCATGGGTTTCTCCTGTTGGGTGGAATTAGCTCGAGGCGGGGGGGCAGACCTCAGGATGACGACTCGGCACCCGCGTGGGTCACGGGTCGGCCGGTTTGCCAAACGCAAATGACGTCAGAACGTCCTGATCGATCGGAAGAAACGTCCGATCGGTGCGGGGAGGCCGTGATGGACTGACAGCAACCGGGAGGCACGAATCGTGTTTGCGCGGCCGGGGCTCGCGGTCGCGATTGACGGGGACGGTCAGATGAACACTAGGAATATTACCACTAAGAGGATCGGTACGAAGACGGAGAAGGGAATACGAGGCTTCATCGAGTGGACTCCCTGCGTGGCCCGTGGCGGACCGGGCGGTCCCAAGTTCACCCTCGAGAGTGCAACGGTCGTGCCGTTCCGCACGGCACGGCCGACCCGACTCCTATCGGTAGCCTCCCCCGGGCAGGTAGCGAACTTGGATCTCCGTCTGCGCCTGCGGAATGAGCCTGATATCGCCGGCGCGGATGACTTGGATGGAAGGGGTGATCTTTCCCGATTTCGCCAGCGGATCGTAGTCGTCGTCCCCCAACCAGAAGTGGAAAGTGTCGTTGATCCGACGCTTACTCCAACCGGTCAAGACGCGCTCATAGAAGCCGATCACCTGTTCCGGCGGATCGGTGGTGGCCAGGACGACAACGGGCAGCGTCTCGTAGGTGTCTCCGGACCGTGACGAGAAGGAACGAGCCGGCTTGGAGCGAATGATCCTGGCACCGGGATAGGGGGGTGCCTCTACCTCGAATCGCGACGGTACAGTGGCATTCAGGACGGAAGTTATCTCTATCCTTAGGTACGGATCGCTGCCGACGTTCTCGGGGATCGATGCCTTGCGGGCGTACGGGCGTCGCTGACCCTCGGCGGGTTCTACCGTCGTCAATAGCGAGGCCATCGCCAGAACGGGCAGCAACGCAACGTTTCTGATTCTTCGATCACCCATGGGTCGCGCCCCAAAGTAATACTGGCACCCGCCCTCGACCACCGTTGGATGTCGGAGCCGGCCGACGATTTGCCCGGTGACACCTGGACCCGGGCAAGGAGTGGCGCTCAGGGTCGAATTCAAGCTTCCCCATCTCCAGAGGTACCAGACCCCGACTTTCTACCG
>JASFLD010000461.1:0-4126 GCA_050118275.1 Gemmatimonadales bacterium | reverse complement strand
CGGGTCGCCAGCCCCACTCTTCACGAGCGGCGCTGTCGTCGATCGAATTGGGCCAGGAGTCGGCGATCGCCTGTCGGATCGGATCCACCCTGTACTCGATGACGAACTCCGGGATGTGCTTGCGGATCTCGGCGGCGAGCTGCTCCGGGGTGAAGTGGAACGACGTCACGTTGAAAGCGTTGCGGTGCTGCAGGCGATCCGGGTCGGCGGCCATCAAGTCGATGGCCGCCTTGATCGCGTCGGGCATGTACATCATGTCGAGGCAAGCATCCGGATCCAGGAAGCATCGATAGCGCTTGTTGCGGATGGCCTCGTAGAAGATCTCGACGGCGTAGTCGGTCGTGCCTCCGCCCGGCGGCGCCACGTGGGAGATGAGGCCGGGATAGCGGAGTCCTCGGGTGTCGACGCCGAAGCGCTTGTGGTAATAGTCGCAGAGCAGTTCGCCGGCAACCTTGGTCACACCGTACATCGTCGTCGGGCGCTGCAGCGTGTCCTGGGGCGTGCGGTCCTTGGGCGTGGAAGGGCCGAAGGCGCCGATGGAGCTGGGAAAGAAGACGGCGCAGCGGCTCTGCCGCGCTACCTCGAGCACGCGGTACAGGCCGCCCATGTTGACGTCCCAGGCGACGTGCGGTTTCTCCTCGGCCGTCGCGGAGAGCAGCGAGGCCAGGTGGTAGATCGTACCGACGTCGTGCTTGCGAACGACCTCGTCGACCATGCGACGGGCAGTGACGTCCACGTACTCGAAGGGTCCGTCCGGCTCGCTGGGCGTGGCGGGCAAGCGGATGTCGGAGGCGACGACCCGATCGGCGCCGTGCCGCTCGCGCAGGGCGGTGACGAGTTCGGCGCCGATCTGGCCCAGGGCGCCGGTGACGAGAACGCGTTTCAAGAGCCCTCCAGAATATCGAATAGCGAATTGCGATCAAGGAATGATGAGGTGAATCGCCATTTCTGGTCCGGGTGGTTCAGATCGACGGCATTGGACATGTATTTCGGCATTGGGCATGTATTTCGACATTGGGCATGTATTTCGACATTGGACATTCCCTGTTCGATATTGGCTATTCATTACAACATCAAGTCAACAGATTTCTGTCCTTTGCCGCCGCTTCCAGCTCTTGCTGGAAGCGCGGGTCGGCGATCTCGATCAACGCCTTCGCCCGTTCGCGCAGGTTCTTACCGAACAGATTGGCGACACCGTGCTCGGTCACCACGTAATGCACGTCGGCGCGGCTGGTCACGACACCGGCGCCTTCCTTCAGGAACGCTACGATGCGCGACATCTCGCCGCCCTTGGCGGTGGAGGGCAGGGCGATGATGGGTCTGCCGCCCCGCGACTTCGCGGCGCCGCGGATGAAGTCGACCTGGCCGCCGAATCCGGAATAGATGTAAGGACCGATCGAGTCGGAGCAGACCTGTCCCGTGAGATCGACCTCGATCGCCGAATTGACCGCTACCATGTTCTCATTCTGACTGACGATGAATGGATCGTTCACGTAGTCGACGGGGTGCGCTTCGATCAGCGGGTTGTTGTCCAGAAAATCATACAGCGTCTCGGAGCCGAGCGCGAAGGTGAGTACGACCTTCCCCGGGTGCATGTTCTTGCGAGTCCCGGTGACCACTCCCCGCTCGATCGCTCGCATGCCGCCGTCCGAGATCATCTCGGTGTGGATGCCGAGGTCCAGCCTGCCCTCCATCGACTCCCAAACCGAGTCCGGTATGCCGCCGATCCCCATCTGGACGGTCGCGCCTGGCTGGATGAGTGGGATCACGTGTCCGGCGATGGCCTTCTCCACTTCGGTGGCCGGCTTGGGCTGCAACTCGGGCAGCGGCTCCGAGTGCTCGACGATCGCGTCGACCCGGTTCACGTGGATGAAGGAGTCCCCCAGAACGCGAGGCATCTTCTCGTTCACCTGAGCGATGACCAGCTCGGCCATCTGGCAGGCCCCCATCGAGGCGAGCGTCTCGACGCCGAGGCTCATGAAACCGTGTTCGTCCGGCGGCGAGCATTGGATCATCGCCACATCGAGAGCGACGATCTTCTCGCGAAACAGCCGCGGGATCTGGTGAAGGAAGATGGGCACATAGTCTCCGCGGCCCTCGTTCACCGCTTTTCGATCGGCCGGGCCGACGAACAGCGAGTTGTGCCGGAAGCTAGCCTCCATGCCCGGCTGCGAAAGCGGGTCGGTACCGACCAGGAGGACGTGGTTTAGCTGTACGTCCCGCAGCTCGTCCTTGCGCTCGGCCAACGCTCGCACGAGAGCCTGCGGGATGGCGGCGTTCCCCGCGTAGTAGACGCGGTCGCCGCTGTCGATCTTGGCGACGGCCTCAGCCGTCCCCTGAAGTTTCGATCTATAATCGTCGAGCCAGTTCATCGCTCGCTACCCTCTTGTATAGTCAGCTCTGGTCTTCCGTTATCAGCGTCGGCAACGACTCCGCGGCGGTGCCCACCAGCGCCGCCACTCGTTCGTTGACCATGTGCCCCCGGTACAGGTAGATGCCGGCGGCGAGACCCGGGTCTTCTACGATCGCCCGGCTGAGACCCTTGCGCACGACGTCCTTGATGGTGGGCAACACCGCGTTGGACAGGGCGCGCGACGCGGTGCGCGCGATGTTCGCCGTCATGTTGGGCACGCAGTAATGCACCACCTCGTGCAGTATGAAGACGGGATCGTCGATCGTGGTCGGCCGGCTCGTCTCGACACAGCCGCCCTGATCGATGGAGATGTCGAGGATGACACTCCCGGGCTTCATCCCCTTGACCATCTCTTCGGTGACCAGAATCGGCGCGTGAGCGCCGGGAATCAGAACGGCGCCGATCACGACATCGGCGATGGCCGTAAAGCGTTCCAGCTGTGCCATACCTGCCACTGCCGTGACGACCCGGCCTTCCAGCGCCCGCGACACCCTTCGCAGTTTGGCCAGGTCTTCGTCGACCAGGATGACGTGTGCACCGTTGGCGATCGCCTGCCGCGCTGCGGTGAAACCCACATCACCGGCGCCGAGGATCAGGACGGTGGGCGGCGCCACACCGGGCACGGTGCCGAGCAGAATGCCGCGTCCGCCTTGTTCGTTCTTCAAGTAGTGGGCCGCGGTCTGCACCGCCATCTGTCCTGCCATCTCGCTCATCGCGGCGAGGATCGGGAGGTCACCGCTCCCATCCTGGATGATCTCGTAGCCGATGATGGTGGTATCGAGGTCCATTAGCTGCTGCACCTGGTCGCGGGGCATGACGGCCAGATGCTGGAATCCGCAAATCGTCAGGCCGGGTTTCAGCAGGTCGATCTCATCGCCGGACAGCACGCCGACCCGACAGACGATGTCGGCACGCTTATATGCCTCCTCGCTGCTGTAGACGATCTGCGCACCCGCCGCCTCGAATTCGCTGTCGGAAAATCTGGCAGTCAGGCCGGCGCCCTTTTCGACGATGACGGTGTGGCCGTAGTGCGCCAGGCGGGCAACGGCGTAAGGCGTGAGTCCGACCCGGTGCTCGAGCCGGTGACTTTCTTTGGGCACTCCGATGAACATGCTCTGGCCTCCATCAGCAAGCCTGAGGGCACTGCGTGTCTAAGCAACAAAGAGGGGGAAGCGCGAGGATAGCGGATTGACAGGCGTTGAATATCGAATATCGAATATGGAATGTCCAATGTCCAAATTGGCTATTCACTTGGTTATTGGCCATTCCTTGTTCGACTATTCGCTATTCGGGCGCGCGGCCGCCCCAGGCGAACGCCTCCTCGTTGATCTCGAGCAGGGCGCAGCGATCCTTCAATGCCTGCCGCATCGTTGTCAGGAAACTCTCCTTCGGAAACAGTTCGGTAGCGGCCTGCAACGCTCCCAGCGCCACCACGTTCTTCACCATCGGCTTGCCCAGATCGGTGGCGATCTGCGCGCAGGGCACACCGACCAGCCTGATGCCGTTGTCCAGCTTCGGCAGCTTCGTGATCACCGAACTGTCGTACACCACGATGCCGCCCCGTTGCACCGTCGGCGCGAACTTCTCCAGGCTGGGCGGGTTGAAGGCGACGAGGATGTGAGGCGTCGGACAAGCCGGCGACAGAACTTCCTCCGTCGCGACGTGAACGTCGGCGTACGACGTGCCCCCGCGCGATTCGGGGCCATAGCTGGG
>JASFLD010000460.1:0-4132 GCA_050118275.1 Gemmatimonadales bacterium | reverse complement strand
GGCGCGGTGGGAAGTCGCGGAGAGCGGCCGCCGTCGCAAGTACTACCGGATCACGTCCCGAGGCCGGGCTCAGCTCGCCGAGGAACAGAGGCAGTGGCAAGTGGTGGACGCGACCCTTCGAGGCATCTGGTCGATGTTCCGTATCTCCATCCCGGCCGGGCACCCGGCGTCAGCCGCGCCACTTCCACAGGGAGCCTGACCGATGACGCCTTCGGATCACACTGCACGGCTCGAGGAGCAGATCGATCAGTGGCGGGAATACCTCCGCCGCCGGGAGGCTATCCACTCCACCGATGTAGCCGAGCTGGAGGACCACCTGCGCGAGCAGGTGGCGGTCTTGACCGACGCGGGACTCACCACCGATGAGGCGTTCCTCATAGCGGTCAAGCGCATGGGCGCCCTCGACGCCATATCACGCGAGTTCGCGCGCGAGCACTCGGAACGTCTCTGGAAGCAACTCGTCGTCGTCCCGATTGAATCCGGTGAGCCACGGACGCGGGCTCGAACGGATGGCATCGTCGCCTTCTGTCTTGCCTTAGCAGCGGCCGTGGCCATCAAGGTGCCGGCGCTCTTCGGCCTCCAGTTGGGAGAGGACGCCGGTTTCTACTTCCGCAATCTGAGCTTCTTCGTGCTGCCCCTGCTGACCGGCTACTTCGTCTGGAAACGGCGGCTCGACAACCGCACGCTCCCGTGGCTGGCCGCAGCGTTCGTCGTGGCGGCCGTATTCGCCAATGTCTACCCGTTCGCCGCCCACGTCCCGGGGTCGAGCACGCACGACCCGGGCAACACCGAGACGCTCACCGGGCTGCACCTGCCGATCGCGCTCTGGCTGGTAGTGGGCATCGCGTACGCTGGCGGCCGCTGGCGTGAAGTGGCGGGGCGCATGGACTTCATCCGGTTCTCCGGTGAGCTGTTCATCTACTACGCGTTGATCGCCCTGGGCGGCGGCGTCCTGACCGGCCTCATGGCCATGCTCTTCCAGTCGATTGGGGTGGACATCGAGTCGTTCTTCCAGTCGTGGTTGCTGCCGTGCGGCGCCCTGGGGGCCGTTGTGGTGGCCGCGTGGCTGGTGGAGGCCAAGCAGAGCGTGATCGAGAACATGGCGCCGGTGCTGGCTCGTCTCTTCATGCCGCTCTTTACCGTTGTGTTGATCGTATTCCTGGGGATCGTGCTGGCGACCGGTCGCGTCGTCGACATCCAGCGCGAAGTGCTCATCGCTTTCGACTTGCTCCTAATGGTGGTCTTGGGACTGCTGCTCTACTCGGTCTCTGCCCGCGATCCCGGCTCGCCTCCCGGCGCCTTCGATGTGCTGCAGGTGGTGTTGGTCGTGAGCGCTCTCATGGCCGACGCGGTCGCGCTGTGGGCCATCGCCGTTCGCATCACCGAGTTCGGTTTCACGCCCAACCGCGTCGCCGCCCTCGGCATGAACGTGATCCTGCTGATCAACCTGGCGTGGTCCGCCGTACTCTCCATCCGCTTCCTGCGCGGGCGCGGAGCGTTCTCCAGCCTCGAGCGCTGGCAGACGGATTACCTGTGGGTTTATGCCGTGTGGGCGGCGATCGTCGTGATCGTGTTCCCGCCGCTGTTCGGGTACATCTGAGTCTCCGAAACTGGTTCCGTTCGCTCGGTGAGGAGACCTCATGAAGAGTTCCGTTACCAACTTCTCCGCCGTTTGACGGAACTACGGTTCGGCATGCCCGGCGCGCACATCATCCTCAGGAAGCGGTAAGGCGCAGGGCGCGGCGATCGTCGTAAGCCGTTGACCACTTCGGCCGTCGGGCCACTTGTTCCGGCCGGACCGGCTCGATCGGTGGCGGGCATCGTGCACGATCTTTCCCGACCAGCGCATGGTCGACAGCCTTGACGCAGGCGCCGGTGTCGTCCTCATGGGGGATTCCAATCAGGAATGTAGCCATGGGAGGGGGATCTCTAAATCTGCCGAGACGATGCTAGTGAAGACCGCGGCGCTCCAGGGCGGCGCGGGTCATGGGTCGCAGATCACTGCTGAGTGTGCACGTCCGCTGATATGTCTTCAGGCTGAAGTCATTGCGCCCCTGGTGGTAGGCCCGCATGGTCGTGTCCCAATCCTGCGCGCCGGAAAGGAACGCTGCGAGCTGATCCGCCAGCAACACGGCGTGCGTTGCGGCCTGATCAATACCCTGGCCTGACCAGGGGTCCATCACCATGGCGGCGTCCCCTACCAAGGCCCAGCCGTTCCCAAAGGGTACCCGCACGTAACCCGGGATGCTCCCCGTGCCGCGGACCGGTCCGATCCGCTCGAATCCTGCCAGCCGTGGAGCGAGATCCGACATCGCCTCGAGCTCGCTCAGGAACCTGCCCTGCGGATCGCGTTTGAACGCGGCGAATCGCGCGATCGGAACCGAGACCGCCAGCAGGGTGAGATCATCATCGCACGGGAAGCAGTACACCAGGGTATTGCCTCTGAAATGGAACTCCGCGGCCGGGCCCTCATGGGGGCGGATCCCTCTGCCGTACGCGTAGTACATGGCCCGGTTGACCGGCTCTTCATGCTCCGGTTCCGCCCGTACCTCCTTCGCCACCAGCGAGCGTAGTCCGTCGGCGCCCACCACGACTTGCGCCTGCGTCTCCCCAGTGCGCCGGCCCTCGACCCACGACACGCCCGTGACGCGGCCATCCTGCCGGATCAAGCCTGCGACCCTCGTTCCTTCCCGGAGGTCGACGGTCGGAAGCTGTCTGACGCGGCGGACGAGGATATCGTCGAGGGTGATCCGACGGACGCACATGTAGAAGGGGTAGTCGTCCGGTCGATCCACGGGCTCCGGAAACGCGATCCCGTCCACCACGTTGTGGTTGACGGTGAGGTGCGGCGCGAGCGACTGCGCCTCGTCGTACACACCGATCCTCGCGAATGCGCGGAGCGCGGGAGCGCGAAAGAAGTGGGTGGACAGCGTATCACTTGGGAACCTCGCGCGATCCAACACGAGCACGCGATGGCCCCGCTCGCCAAGAGCTGCCGCGAGAATCGAACCCGCTATCCTGGCGCCGACGACGATGACATCATAGTCAGGCATCACATCCATCCCATTAGCGCTTGGCCCTACCCGGCCGCATGACGCGTTGCGAAGCCCTGGTACCCCGGATCGAGCACCGTCGCCAACCCGCGCCCATAGGCCCCGAGCGCCTCACCCAGCGCGCCGTGGAACGTCGGGAACGCGTAGATCATGCTGCGCAGTTCCGCGACGGGGACTCGCGCATGTACCGCGAGCGTGAGCATTCCCAGCATCTCCCCGCCGTCGGGACCCACGACCGTGGCGCCAATCAGGAGGTCGTTCTTGGCGTCAGCGATCAGTTTAATGACTCCGCCGCCGGTCGCGTGGAGCCAGCCACGGAAAGTCGCCGGAAGCTGCTTGAGGGCCACGGCCACGTCGAGTCCCGCGGCCAGCGCATCCGCTTCAGTCATCCCAACCGAACCGGCTTGCGTCGCGCATACGTGAGCGGCACCCTGCATTGCGCTCGCTGCTCAACTCATGTGTCTGCGAAGTCGGCGCACGGGCTACAGCTCCAACGGCCTCCTGTTCCGCCGTGTGCTCTAGGATGGTGACACCAGTGGAGCCGCGCAACAAAGTGCACTTGCCTGGTCACCAGGCGTGGCACGCGCCGGAACCAAGAGCGGAGGCCCGGGACTCGATACCGGAAGGGTTTGCCTCCTGGACTGTTCCCAAGTCCACCTGGTTACGCCCCTCGGAGTCTTCTTGTTCTCCGACTGCTCCAGCGCGGCGGCCCCTGGCTGCTCAAGATCCGCTACTCATCCGCGGCGCACACGTCGTCCTCAGGAAGCAGTAAGGTGTGCGGGAGAGCCGTTCCTATCCAAGACCCCTTCCAACGGCGTGCAGACGCTGAAGTAAGTGGACCCTCAGGATGCCGGTTGGAATGTGCAGCCCGGCATCTCGGACGTGACGATGAGCGGGCCCGTGGGTGGCTTCACACCGCTCGGACGGCTCGCGCTGCTCAGGCGTTTGGACGGCGGCTGAACGAGGTCATTCTGCCTTGAGCACCCTCATCGGATCCACTCTGGCCGCCCGGGTCGCCGGAACGATGCTGGCCGCTACCGTTACCCCACCCAGTAGGGCGGCCACCGCCACTACGATGA
>JASFLD010000459.1:0-4137 GCA_050118275.1 Gemmatimonadales bacterium | reverse complement strand
GTCACGGGGACCGGCAAGCGGGTAGCGGAGTCGTTTGATGGGACCTCCGGCGCGGCGCCACTTCTGCATGTGGATTACTCCACCCAAGCACCGTCTGGCAACGCGCCGGTGGCCGGGGACGACGCGGGCACTGTGGCCGAGGGTGGCACGCTCAACGTACCCGCTCCGGGGGTGCTGGCAAACGACACCGATACCGACGGCGATGAGCTGACGGTCACCACCTCGCCGGTAACCGCCCCTACCCACGGCTCGCTGACGCTCAATGCCGACGGGTCTTACAGCTACACCCATGACGGCGGCGAGACCACGAGCGACAGCTTCGTCTATGAAGTCTGCGACGCCGGGCCGCTCTGCGACACCGCCACCGTCGATCTCACCATCACGCCGGTGAATGACCCGCCGACGGCCGCGGACGACGCCGGAACGCTGACGACCGGTGCGACGCTGACCGTGCCCGCACCGGGCGTGATGACCAATGACAGCGATCCCGACGGGGATGAGCTCACGGTCACCACCACGCCGGTTACGCCCCCCAGCCACGGCGACCTGACGCTCAATGCCGACGGCTCCTACAGCTACGCCCATGACGGCGGGCCGACGACCAGCGATAGTTTCGTCTACGAAGTTTGTGACGCCGGACCGCTATGCGATACGGCCACTGTCCAGCTCACTATTGCAGAGGCGAACGATCCACCTTCAGCCGTCAATGACACGGGCACTCTGGCCGAGGGCGGAATACTCAGCCAGGTTGCACCGGGGGTGCTGTCCAATGACAGCGACCCCGACGGTGACGCGCTGACGGTCACGACGACGCCGGTCACAGCCCCCAGCCACGGCTCGCTGACGCTCAATGCCGACGGCTCTTACAGCTACACTCATGACGGGAGCGAGACCACGAGCGACGCCTTCGTCTACGAAGTCTGTGACGCAGGCCCGTTGTGCGCGACGGCCACGGTCGACCTCACCATCGCGCCGGTGAATGATCCGCCGATAGTCGTCGATGACGCGGGCAGTCTATCCGACGGCGGCACGCTCAACGTCGACGCACCGGGCGTGCTCGGCAATGACAGCGATCCCGAGGGAGGCGAACTCACGGTCAACACCACACCGATCGCGGGTCCCAGTTTCGGAACGCTGACGCTCAACGCCGACGGTTCCTACAGCTACACCCACAGCGGGCCGGGCACGAGTGACAGTTTCACCTACGAGGCTTGTGATCCTGGCGCGCTGTGCGCCACGGCCACCGTCAACCTGGTCATCACCGGCGGAGTGTCTGTGCAAACGCCCACATACAGCACCTCAGGTGGGAAGAACTCCGACAGGCATCTCGACGTCACGGTGACCCTGTTGGATAGCGCTGGAAACCCCGTTGCGGGCGCCAGCGTATCCGCCACGATCCAGGGACCGACGCCTGGAGGCGGTACGGCGACCACCGACGCAGCGGGAACGGTGAGCTTCAGAATCACGAATGCAGCCCCGGGGACCTATACAACCGTGGTCACCAGCGTGACCGCTGAGGGGCTCACTTGGGATGGGATAACCCCGGATAACAGCTATACCAAGTAATCAGCGCAGCCGAGGACTCGGCGACGAGGAATATTGAACGCTGCAGCGGTTTCTAGGCCGGGCGGACAACAGCAGGATAGGACACTCTAGGCCCAAGTCGCGTTCCTGAGGAGCGAGGGCGGCGCAAACCCTGCGGTCCGGCCAAAGCCTTCGACATGGCCACGGCCAAGATCGAGCACCAACCCGTGCAGCACTGAAACCACAGTCAGCCGGGCCACGTATCCGGCGAATCTTACGACCGTGTAGCTAGTGGTGGGTTAATCAGTCGAGTCTTCGTTCGCCGTGCTGCCATGCGTCTGAAGGCAGCAAGCGCGACCATTTCAGGGACGGCACGGGGACTCCAAACGCTCTCATCTCAGACCTTGGTTGTCCTTGGCCCGAGTCCTGCACCCCGTGCGTCGGGTCAAGGAGGAGGCTGTTCGCCCCGAGGTTGGTTCTGCCGCTGACGACGGCGGGCGACGTCACATTTCAGGCTGGTCCGTAACGGTTATCCTGCCGCTGCCACCGAACACATCCAGTGGGATGGGTGAGCGCCTCGCACTTGCCTAGACCTGGTGTGAACGCGATGGGCACCATCGCATCGGAGATGGTGTGTTTTGTCGTATTCACACCACAATGTCTGTTGCAGGAGGTTGCATGGGTACAACGACGAAGGTTGCGGTTCGCGCACTGGCCGCTAGCACAGCGGTCTTCCTCCTCGCCACGTGCACGCAGGATCGCGACCCTCTCGAGCCCGGCGTCAGAGCGACTCCGCCCCAAACCGCAGGCGCGGATGTTCGCGTCGCACGGGTCCTCGAGCCCGGCGAGCTCGGCCTTCCCAACCCCGCTGGCCTGGCCTTCTCGCCCAGGGACGGCACGCTCCTCGTCGTGACGCGCACACCCGGCACTCCTCCCAGTTCCACGACCGACATCGAACTGGTCACCCTGTTCGAGGACCGGGCCGGTACCGTCCGGATAGCCGCCGGCGTACCCGACCCCGTCAACATGACTTTCGATGACAACGCCAACCGCTTGCTCATCTTCGACTCCTCCAAGAACGAGTTGATCGAGATCTCGGCGAGAGCGGATGGCCGCCTGGATCCGCAGACGCTGCAGCGGATCGATGCTCGGGGCCTGGGCCTCGAAGACCCCCAGGGATTGACGGTCGACCCCGCCAGCGGGCGGCTGTTCATTCTCGATGCCGCCGGGCCACGGATCGTCAGCGTCGAACCGCAGGCCAAGCTCGACTTCGCCAGTCCGCTGGCCAGCGAGATCGATCTGGCCCGAAGCGGCCTATCCGATCTCCGCGGCCTCGCTTTCGATCCGAGCAGTGGACATCTCCATGTCCTGGACCCCTCCACGCAAGCGCTCTACGAGCTGACCGAGACGGGCGATATCGTCGCGACCCGTGATCTGTCCGAGTTCGCTTTCCGCAACACACAGGGCATGGTCTTCGGTCCGAGTGGCGATACCACGGACGACCCATCCGAGATGAGTCTCTACCTTGCCGACAGCGGCGTGGGGCGGGGAACGGGCAGCAGCTTCGCCGAGAGTGGGCGGATCACCGAGCTGTCCTTCGATGAGCCGGTGGCCGTGCGAGCGGGGCTCTTCGCCTCGGATGTGGCTACTCTGGTTCGGACGACCAACACGGCGAATTTTTCCCCCCCGAGCCCCGACGCTGCCGGTATCACTTACCTGTCCTTTGCGAACCACCTGCTGATCAGTGATTCCGAAGTCAATGAGATGCCGATCTTCGAGGATGTGAACCTCTTTCAGGTCACGTTGAGCGGCAGTCTGCAGGAAGTCGGCAACAGCCTGACCTTTGACAACAAAGAGCCGACCGGCGTCGCCTACAACCCGGCCAACCAGCACGTCTTCATCTCGAAGGACGATGGGGATGCGGTCTACGAGGTAGACCGCGGACCCGACGGGATCTACGGGACGACGGATGATATCGTCACCTCGTTCAGCACCTCGACATATAGCAGTGATGCCGAAGGTGTTGCATATGATGCCGCGAATGGGATCCTGTTCATCGTCGACGGAGTGGATGCAGAGGTTTACGCAGTCTCGCCGGGAAGCAACGGCCTGTTCGATGGCGAGCCGCCGACCGGCGACGACGTGGTTACGCATTTCGACACGCAAGCTCTCGGCTTGACCGACCCGGAGGGCATAGCCTACGACTCGGACTTCGGCCATTTGTACATCGTCGGCAAGCCAACTGAGTTGGTGGCTCATGTAACGACGACGGGGCAGTTGCTGCGCATGATCGACATCTCCGCGGCGAATGCGGTCAAGCCTGCGGGGTTGGCGTACGGGCCCAGCAGCGTGAGCCCGGGTCAGATGAGCTTGTACATCGTGGATCGAGGGGTCGACAACAACTCAGACCCCGACGAGAACGACGGGAAGATGTATGAGGTAGCGTTGCCGCTGTGGTCCGGGAACGTACTGCCAAGTGTGACGATAACGCAGCCGCCCACCCTCACGACCTTCACCGAGGGCGACCTCGTCACGTTCCAAGGGAATGCCACCGATTTCGAGGATGGGAACATTACGGGGAATCTGACGTGGACTTCAAATCGCGATGGCCAG
>JASFLD010000458.1:0-4152 GCA_050118275.1 Gemmatimonadales bacterium | reverse complement strand
CGCTCGCTCCTGCGCGTTCGTCGTGTCGGCAAACACCGCCAGACACAGAACAAGCGCACTAAAAACCGCTCTACACGTCATGGCGCATCTCCGAGTTTGGGTTGGTTGAGCCTCATCGAATAGTTAACAACTAGCGGCTCTCGAGCGCTGGACCGTGTTCCCGGCCATGATACCCGCGGGCCGGGCCAGTTATTCGACCTCCCGAGAGCGTTTCGGTCGCTTCGCACGGCGTGAATCGGGTGCGCTCGATCGCTTCTCGCGAAGCCGGCTTGGGGCTCCCGGCCGCCGTCCACGCCGACTCGCCGATGGGCCAGCCGGCGCTCCCAAGCCGCGCTCCTACGGCACTTTCCGGGAACATGCACTTTTGCTTAGCCGTACGGGGCGCTCAGGTCAAGAGTTTCGCGGCAATCCCGGTCTTTTCGCTGCGGCGGATGAAGCGGCGGTGACCGAACCGAACGCGCGCCGGCCACCGCCCTGAAAATGACGTTGCGGATCGGTGCCGGGACGGCGTATCTCAGCCGCCCGGGAACGGCACGCCGACCGTGCTAGCCACCCAACATCGCCATCAAGGCCTTGATGACATCCGCGATCAGGTAGAGCACCAAGATGGCTCCAACCGCCTTGCCGGCGGTGATCCGGCCACCTGACATACCGGACTCGATCAGGCCGAGGGCGATCGACGCCCACACCCCGAAAATGGTGATGCCGTTGAGGTAATGGCCGACGAACGTCGAGGGCGCTTCGGGAAGCAATAGTCCCAGGCCCAGCGCGATCTGCATGTCGCCCTTCGCTATCCAGATCGGGATCAGCAGTAGGAAGCCCAGAGTGTTGATCCACCAGATGTGGGCCATACCACTGAGGTGCTGCTTGTAGAGTGCGTCGAGTCCGAACGCGAGATTGAACACCAGGTAAAGGACTCCGGCGGCGATCGCAGCTGTGATAAAGGACATGACCAAGCTACCCAACGAACCCGAGATGCGGGTGATCGTCACCAGCGTGTCCACGCTGGGTCCCCCCTCCTGCGAGCGGGCCCGCTCTTCCACCGCCTGCCGGAGTACGTCCGCTGGAACCAAAGCGAACACGATGGCGCCGACGATGGCTACGATGGCCAGGGTCCAGAACCAGGGCGCTTGCGTGCGCAGCGTTTCGCCCAACTTCGCGGGAGCGGTAAAGACCATGATAACCCGCTGCATCAAGCTCGGCGCGGCCGCTGGCGCGGCGGCATGTTCCGCGGTCCGGCCTTCATCGTTCATGAATCCCCCTTTGACTGGCTTCGTCCCTGGTTATTGGCTTTCGACCGTAGCGCGACGAACCCATCCTCCGGGATCTCGACCTTCATGACTTTCTCGCCGTCGAGCCAGATGTGATGGGTGCTCCCGTTCCCGGTCGCGACCACGACGTGGCGCAGTTCGGCGTCGACATCGTTCAACCGCACCGTGTCCGAACCGCGATCCTCGATCCGCGCGGTGTGCTGCTGCTTCTGTATGGGTATCATTACGGTGGCGTCGCTCGATCGGTTTCCACGCAGCAACTTCCAGGCGAAGAAATACTGGTGGACGATGTGCGTGCCGAGGACCGTGTCGAGGATCAGGGTCCTATCGCGATGCAAGAACTCCGTCATCTCGTCGCCGCGCGGCGATCTTACGTTGAGCCTGATCCTGTCCCGCGCCAACGTCAGGACTATGCTCGTCGCCCCATCGTCGTTGATCTCCGCCTCGTACCCTCGCAGGTGACACTCGTCACCCAGCACCTCGAGTCCGACGGCGACACGCATCGTCTTACCGTCGATCTTGAGATAGAGATCGGCGCCCGCGCGATAGAGGCGTCCGGCACCGCCAGCCTGCTCGGCCCGGATGACGAAGCGCTCTTCACCGATCCGTGCACCGTGCCGAAAGAGCGTGAAGGTTCCCGAGTCGAGGATCTCCGGTTCGCCCGCAGGTACGGTGTCGATCCCGACGAGCAGGAGCAGGACGGGTGCGAGGTAGCGTGATGCGCGCAAGTCAATCCTCCGGCTCGAGGAACAGCCTGAGCCGCAGTTTCTCGAGAACGTGCTGGTAGATCTTCTCTCCTTTTTCGGTATCGGCAGCGGACGGATGCCCGATCGCCCCCTCGCACCCGGCCGGCGGGCGTGGCAGCCGACCCCGAAGGTAACGCTTCAGGTCCCGCGCGGCGAGTGGATAATCCTTGATCTCATCCCGGCGCACCATCCGCGGCGCCAGGTACAGCATCACCGAAGTTTCAGCCTCGCCGGCGTGCTCCGGGCCTCTCTGCTTCTCGAGAAATTGGCCGATTCGTACGCTTTGCAGGTCGACGACACGAGCGCGTGCGTGCTCGGTCACGACTGTGGTCAGCGCATCGAGGTGGGGGTCGTGGAAGTTGGCGGTGATCAGGATGAACTCCTCGAATCCATGAGCTTCCCAAGCGGCGCACAGGTCGTTCAGGACGCGGTGCAGCGTCTTGCGACGCAGCGAGCCCGTGCCCGCATAGTCCCGCTCGGTCTCGGCGTTGACCCCGTAAGCGAGCGTGGGAGCGCAAAGCACGCCGAACTCCGCCGACAGGTCGCGCGCCAGTCGCTCCGCCATCAGCGAGTCGGTGCCCAGCGGTAGATGCCGGCCGTGCTGCTCGCACGAACCGATGGGGATGATCAGGCGCTGGTCGCGCTGGAGGTATTCGGCGACCTCGGCCCACGTCATCTCGGCCAGCAGTAACGGCCGTCGACCGACGGTCTTCGGGTCCGGTACCTCGGGTTCCGACACGCCAGCTCCACGTTAAAGGAGTCCTTTGAGTCAGTCGTTTGCATCACGTTGCACCCTGGGGCGGGGCAGCGTCAAGCCTGACGATCGGATGCCCGGAGTGCGGTGGTTGATGTTCCGTTGATCCGCGAGGCCGAACGTGCGCGAGATAGCAAGAGGAGGGGCATCGGTATGCTGGCACGCGTGCGTAGCGCCGCCATTCTGGGAATCGACGCCTACGTCGTCGCCGTGGAGGTCGACGCGGCGTCGGGCCTGCCGGCCATGGCGACCGTCGGCCTGGCGCAGAGCGCGGTCAAAGAAGGCAAGGACCGCGTTCTGGCGGCGATTCAGAATTCCGGCTTCGAGCTGCCGCCGCGGAAGATCACCATCAACCTCGCCCCGGCCGACGTGAAGAAAGAAGGCAGCCACTTCGACCTGCCCATCGCCTGCGGACTGCTGGCGGCGACCGGGCAGCTGGACGGCGATCGCGCCGAACGGTACGCCCTGGCTGGCGAGCTGGGGCTGGATGGCCGCTTGCGCCCGATCCGCGGAGCCCTGCCCATCGCTCAGGCGCTGGCGCGGGACGGCGTGATGGGGTTCGTTCTGCCGCTCGAGAACGTGGCGGAGGCGGCGGTCGTGACCGACCTGGATGTGCGAGGTGCGCGTTGCCTGTCGGACGCCGTCGGCTTTCTCGGCGGATCTGCGGATCTTCCTCGGGCCAGCTTCGATCCGGTGGCCTTGTTACGGCAGCGCGGCGGCGGCTCGCTGGACATGGCGGACGTACGGGGCCAACAACACGCGAAACGGGCGCTGGAGATCGCGGCGGCGGGCGGCCACAACATCCTGCTGATCGGGCCGCCGGGCGGCGGGAAGACGATGCTGGCGCGGCGCTTCCCGACCATCCTGCCCAGACTCAGCCTGGCCGAGGCCATCGAGGTGACCCGGGTCCACTCGGTGGCTGGGCAGCTGGCGCCGGAGCGTGGCCTCGTGACCGAGCGGCCGTTCCGCGCTCCGCACCACACGATCAGCGATGCGGGCCTGGTGGGCGGCGGCAACCTGCCGCGGCCGGGCGAGGCCTCGCTGGCCCATCACGGCGTGCTGTTCCTGGACGAGTTGACCGAGTTCCGCCGTAACGTGCTGGAGGTGCTGCGGCAACCGCTGGAGGACGGCCGGGTGACCATCGGCCGGGCGGCGCGCTCGCTGACTTTCCCGGCGCGCTTCATCCTGGCGGCGGCGATGAACCCCTGTCCCTGCGGCTACCTGGGCGACGAGCGACGGCGATGCCGCTGTACGCCGCGGATGATCCTGCGCTATCGGGCGAAGGTTTCGGGCCCGCTGCTCGACCGCATCGACCTGCACATCGAGGTGCCGCCGGTCACCTCGCCGGAGCTTCTGGACTCGATCGACGGAGAAAGCTCGG
>JASFLD010000457.1:0-4154 GCA_050118275.1 Gemmatimonadales bacterium | reverse complement strand
ATCCCCGCCACCACCGTCTCGGCCACGGAATTGCCACCCAGTCGGTTGAAGCCGTGCATGTCCCAGCACGACGCCTCGCCGGTGGCAAAGAGGCCGCGCAGCTGCGGACTCTCGCCCGTGTGCTGGGTGCGAATGCCGCCCATCGAGTAGTGCTGCGTGGGACGAACGGGGATGTAGTCCTTCACCGGGTCGATGCCGAGGAAGTACTCGCAGATCTCTTTGACCTCGCGCAGGTTCTTCTCGATGTGCTCCTTGCCGAGGATGGTGATGTCGAGCCACAGGTGGTCGCCGTAGGGCGAGGGCACGCCCTTGCCCTTGCGCATGTGCTCGGTCATGCGCCGCGACACCACGTCGCGCGAGGCGAGTTCCTTCTTCCCGGGCTCGTAGTCGGGCATGAAGCGGTAGCCGTCGACGTCTTTGAGCAAACCGCCGTCGCCGCGGCAACCCTCGGTGGTGAGGATGCCGACGGGCACGATGGCGGTGGGGTGGAACTGCACCGCCTCCATGTTGGACAGCGGCGCCACACCGGTTTCGAGCGCGATACCCTGGCCGATGCCCTCGCTGATCACGGCGTTGGTAGAAATCGAATACAGCCGGCCGTAGCCGCCGGTCGAAATCGTCGTTGCGCGTGCCACGTAGGCGATCAGCTCGCCCGTGATCAGGTCCCGCACGACCGCGCCGTAACAGGTGGAGCCGTCGTGGATGAGTGCCACCGCCTCCTTGCGCTCGTGCACGGGGATGCCCTCGGCGATGGCCTGGTTGTCCATGGCGTAGAGCATGGTGTGCCCGGTGCCGTCGGAGGTGTAGCAAGTGCGCCATTTCTTGGTGCCGCCGAAATCGCGCGCGGTGATGTAACCGTGGTGGCCGTCCTTCTCCACCAGGGTCACCTTCTCGGCGTTGATGACGGCCTGGCGCGGTCCCTTGCGCACACGCGACCAGGGCACGCCCCACTGCGCCAGCTCGCGTACCGCCTTGGGCGCGGTGTTGGCGAACATGCGCGCCACCTGCTGGTCGCATCCCCAGTCGCTCCCCTTCACCGTGTCGGCGAAGTGGACGTCTTCGTTGTCGCCCTCGCCCTTGACGGTGGCGGCGAGGCTGCCCTGCATGCCGCCCTGCGCGGCGGCCGAGTGCGAGCGCTTGGCCGGGATCAGCGACAGGATCACGGTGTCGAGCCCGCGCATTCGGGTGGCGATGGCCGTGCGCAGACCCGCCAATCCTCCGCCGATGACGAGCGAGTCGGTGTAGACGACCTTCATCGCACATCCCCTTCCTCGGAGAGATCCACGTGCTGCTGGGATGCCGGTACATACCGCTCACCCGCGTTGGCACGGTGGTCGAGTCCTATTTTGGTATAAGTGAAAAACGTGATCACGCCGACGGTGAGAAAGAACACCGTGAGCGCGTTCTTGAGAATCTTGAGGCGATGGCGGGTATGGGTGCCCTTGAAGCTCATCCACTTCACCGCCAGCCGGTACATGCCGATGGTGGCGTGCAATTCGACGCTCACCAGCAGCACCGCGTACAGCGGCCAGAACCATTCCGAAACGAAACGGTCGGCCGAGGCGTAGGGGCCGATCTTGTCGGGGTGCGTCGCCATCACGTAGATGTGCACGGAACCGAGGAAGAACATGAGGAAACCGGTCAGGGCCTGGTAGAACCACAGGTTGGTATCCGAGTGTTTCATCATGCCCATCTGGTGGCGGAAGGTGCGGTACTGCCGCCACGAAATCGGGAACTTCCGTACCGCGATGCCCGCGTGCAGAATGAAGAGCAGGAACACCAGCACCGCAATCACGCTCACGATTGCCGGATACCCGTGCTGCCAGTTGTGGAGAAAACGCAGTTCGAAGAATCCGGTGACGAACCACATCGCGTCCTTGCCGAGCAGGATGCTCGACACCAGGAACAGATGCACCCACATGAACACGCCCAGCAAGAGACCCGACACACTCTGGGCCAGGTCGAGACGTGCCGGCGTGGGACTCGCCGTCCATGTGCTCTGCATGAGATCTTTCATCATCACCCTCTTGGAAATTGGGACGAATAGATGAATAGAAGATATCAATGTCCCTATTGCGCGTAAAGGGGAAAATCCGTCGTTAAATAGCACTATATCAGTGTGTTACAAAGGCCCGCCGAGGGCCGAAAGTGCGGTGGCCCGAGGTTTGTCGAGCTGAATGTGCCGCGGGCGTGGCTCCCCGAAGAGGTTGGGCGCGGATCACCGCCCGTAGAGACCACTCTAATAAACCAAGGGAGCGGCGCCGGCAACCCCGCCGCCGGCTCGCCGGTTCGCGGCGACGGGGCATTCTGCCAGCGCAGGAGCGGTTGGTGAGATGGGGAATCGTGTATTGTACTTCCGCTCCGAACCCCGAATGGGTATGCTGGAACGACGGGGTCGCCTGTTCCCCGTCATTTCGAATACGTCCCTTAGGGGGCGCTGTGACGCAAAAAGACCGCTTTTCACCCCGACACACCGCAGTCGGTGGTGCGTAATTGTCTCTGGAGGTAGACGTGCCCGATTCGGGCCGCGAAAGCTCCGCTGAGAAGGCCCGCGAAGACTCGTGGGTGCCGCAGGACGTCCTGGTGGGCGTCTCGCAGCGCGATCCTGATGCGCTGGCGCGGTTCTTCGACGCAGCCTTTCCGTACGTCTACAACCTGGCTCTGCGCCTCACCGGCAACCAGCACACCGCCGAGGATGTTACCCAGGAGGTGTTTCTGAAGATTCACCGCGCCGCCGACCGTCTCGATCCCGAGCGGCATCCGCGGCCGTGGGTCACCACGATCACGTACAACGCCGTGCGCGACGTGGCAAGGCGGCGCTCGACGAGGCCCGAGGATGCCGTCGACAGTAGTGAGATCGCCGAGCGCGGCTCCGTCCCGGGAACACCCGAGGACGAGCTCATCCGCCGGGAGCGCGAGCAGCTTCTGGAGCGAGCGCTCGGGGAGCTCGATGAGGAGTCGCGGACGGTTGTGATCCTCCACGATTTCGGCGGGCACTCCCACGAGGAGATCGCCGGAATCGTCGATGCCAGCCACGCCGCGGTGCGCAAGCGCTACTCGCGCGCGCTCCAACGGATGGCCGAGATCATACGAGGTTTGATGGAATGACCGATGACCGGTCGAAGAAGAATGTAACCGACGAGACCGTCGCGCAGTGGCTGCGCGAGCTGGGCGACGTGCCGGCCGACGGCGCCTTCCGTGACCGCCTGCGCTCGGCCTTCGTGAGCGGCGAGATCGCCGAGGCCGAGCGGGCGGATTCCGCCCAGCCGGCTGACGCCCCGGCGCGTCCTCAACCACCCGCACGCGCGGGCTGGTCGCCGTGGCGCTGGCTCGTCCCGGTCGCCGTCGCCATGGCCACCGTCGCTGCATTCCTCATCAACACCGGCCCGGCCATGGAAGTGATCGACGTCTCCGGATCGGGCGGCATCGTCGTCGACGGGCGCAACTTCACCGAAGCCGGCGCCATGGAGGCATCACTCCAGCCCGGCGACGTGGTGAGCGTCCCCGCCGACGCCACACTGGACCTGGCCATGGAAGGAACCGCGCTCTACGAGCTGGCCGGCGGCTCGCGCATGACCATCCCCGCGTCTCCCGGGCGCTGGTGGAACAAGGCCGTCGAGTGCAGCCTCTTCGTGGGAGAGCTCCGCTTCAAGTCCGGGGAGCAGTTCGCCGGCCGAACACTTCACGTATTCACGCCCGACGGCATGGTCGTCATCACCGGCACCCTGCTCTCCGTCCAGACCGACGCCGCCGGCACCTGCGTATGCGTGCTCGAAGGCAAAGCCATGGTGGGCACCGACTCCGCCGACCTCGAAGAAGTCACACCGGGATTCCGCAAGGTCATGATGCGCGACGGCACCAAGGAGATCATCCCCGTCAAGCCCATGCACCGCGACGGCGTACTCGACTTCGACCAGCGCCTCGGCGATCGTATGGAGTAATCTGCCCGACTACGGGATCGTAATCCACTTCTCCGGATACTCGTAGACGTACCCGATCACGTATTCCGGCGGCACGGGGCGGTCGTCCTCGCAGCACCCGCCCGACTCGTACACGGGTGCCCCGTACCCCCTGGCCACCAAGGGTTCGACGCTCTCGCGGGCGAAGACGTCGGCGACCATCAGCTCTTCGCCGGGGAGCACCAGAACTACCGC
>JASFLD010000456.1:0-4170 GCA_050118275.1 Gemmatimonadales bacterium | reverse complement strand
CTGGACTTGCCATTACTGCTCATGCATGGAAGCGACGACGAGTCCGTGTCGCCCGTCCAGACCCTGCGTCTCGCGAGAGAGCTCGCCGAGGCGCGAAAGGAGTTCGGTGTGATCATCTTTCCGGGCGGGGATCACACGCTGACGCAGCGGCGGGTCGCGCGCGACGAGCGTGCGGTCGAGTTCTTCCGAATGTACATGGTCGAGTAGGTGTTCGACCGCTAGTTGCCCGTACCTCCCCGGCCTCTCATTTTGTAGGCTCGTCAGACCAGCAGCCATCTAACTCCCCTCTCGACTGGGCGGAGCCTCGTGCCTGACGATCTCGCGCGTCTCAAGTCTGCTCTGGCTGACCGCTACACCGTCGAGCGTGAGCTCGGTCGTGGCGGCATGGCTACGGCCTGGTACGTCGGTTGGGGGAGATCGCCCCTAGGAACGCGTCGTTCGACAGGGCTGCAGCGCCAGGCGCAAACGCTAGCCAGGTCGCCCCGTTTTCACCGGTCCTTCCGGTATTTTGGGTGGTGCCTGAGGGTCCGCATCGCAGTCTTGTGCTGTGTAACATGCTCGGCTCGAGCTTGGGGGTCGACCCGTCGCCGTTCGTAGGCCACCTCGGCCTGGAGCTTCCTGAAGCTCGCCAATCGCTCCGCGCTGAGTCGGCCTTGCTCCACTGCCGCCAACACAGCACACTCCGGTTCGGAGGAATGAGAGCAGTCCCGGAACCGGCATTCTTCAGAGAGTTCCTCGATCTCCGGAAACGTGTGACCGAGTGCTTCATCCAGGTCCAGCACCTTCAGCTCGCGCATGCCCGGAGTGTCGAGGAGGAGCGCACCCCCACGGATCGGGAAAAGCTCGCGTCCTGCGGTGATGTGTCGCCCCTTCCGGTCCTTCTGCCTCACTTCGCCGGCCTTCGTGACCTCCGAGTCGGCGAGCTGATTGATCAGCGTCGACTTGCCAGCGCCCGAGGGTCCAAGCAGGGCCACAGTCCGCCCAGGGATGAGGCTTTTCCAGAGCGTCTCGAGCGCAGCGCGGTCCTCCACACTCACCACCCAGACCGGAGTGTCGAACGTGATCGTGCTCACCGAGTTGACCGCCCCGGCCAAGTCCACAGCCAGATCGGACTTGGTCAGCACGATCTCTGGCGACGCTCCGCTGTCCCAGGCCACGGCAAGGTAGCGCTCGAGACTCCTGAGATTCGGAGGGGTATCCAGTGCCTGGACGATCCACAGAACGTCCACGTTCGCTGCCAGCACTTGTTGGGACTTCGACTCGCCTGCAGAGCCTCGCGTGACAGCGGATCGACGCGGCAGAATGGAGACGATGGTCAGAGGATCCGACTCGTGGGGGCCCGGCACGCATACCACCCAATCTCCCGTCACGGGCCTCATCCCAGTTGGTTGTGACCCGACTACCCGCGCGGCACCAGGTCCTGCGTCCGAGTAGACCGTCCAACGGTCCCGGTGCTGGGAGGTGACTCGAGCCGGCCGTGCCCCGGACATCCGGAGGCCGTCGAACGCTGCCGCCCAATCCTCGTCCCAGCCGAGCGCTACTAGTGTTTCTGTCATGACAGCATTCCGAGGGCCGCCCTAACGGTTAGCGTTCCAGCCGCAAACGCCGGTTAGGCGTCACCGCGCTCCGCACGAATGGCCGCAATTCGCTCGACGTGATGCACCACGTGGTCGGTCTGCATCTCGATCACCTTGCTGACCGATACGCGCTCCGTGCCTTGCCGTGTCCGGACCCGGATGGAACGGCTCCACGCATCGGGTACTCGCTCCAGCAGTTCCGCAATGTGAGCTCGGGTCGCTCTAAGCAGAGCGAGGGAAACTTCAACCGGGCGCTGGGCATAGGCCCAGCGATCTGCCCAAGTGTCTTGTGGTAGCCCCCAGTACCATTCAAACGTAAACTCACCTTCCTCGTTTCCGAGTGCTGCCTTGATGCCAATCTTCCAGAGATCATCGCCGTCAACCACGTGATGGATGATCTGTCGGATGGTCCAACCGCCCTGCGACGGAGAAGCATCGAGCTCGGCATCGCGCAAACCGGCAACTGCCTGCTCAAGTAGCTCAGGCCCCTGCAGATACCGGGAGAGCAACGAACTCTGGTCTGGATTCATGGTTCTTCCGCTTCTATTAAAACGGTATTCACCTGACAGTATAGGCTGAACAGAAGACGGTGGCCAACTGCTTTCGCCGGGGTTAGTTGAGAGTCGTCGAATCCACTCCGGCCTCCAGGACTGGCAATATCGACAGATGCGGGCGCACCTCACCCCAGCACGTCAGCGGGAGTCCGACGCGCACTTCGGCCTTGAGGTTGTCCGCCATCCAGGTCTAAGCTACGGTTGGAGCGGGCGCTTAGAGGCGGGCGCCCTTGCGGCGGCTGGCGCCGTCGCGGTCCATTACGAAATGTTGCCAGCGCGGCACGCACGCCAACCACCTCCGGAAACAGAGACGTTCGATGGAACGACTGACCCAGGACATCCGCCACGCCCTCCGTGGGCTCCGTCGCTCGCCGGGCTTCACCGCCGTGGCCGTGGCCACGCTGGCGCTCGGCATCGGCGTGAATGCGACGATCTTCAGCATGGTGAACGCGGTGCTGTTCCGGCCGCTACCGGTCGAAGCGCCCGCCGAGCTGGTGAACGTCTACGGCCACACGGTCACGTCATCGACCCACGACGCCATCTCGTACCCGAACTACCTGGATTACCGCGCCCAAGCCACGACGCTCGAAGGGCTCGTGGCCCACACCAATTTCTTCGCGAGCGCGTCCATCGACGGCAGCAGCGAGCTGGTCGTGGGCGAGATCGTCTCGGACAACTACTTCCAGGTGCTGGGTGTCACGCCGCAGCTCGGGCGCGCGTTCCTGCCGGAAGAGACCGCGGCGCCGGGCGCGGGGCCGGTGGCGGTCCTCAGCCACCCGTTCTGGCAGAGCCGGTTCGGCGGCGCGCCGGACGTCCTCGGCCGCACGTTCCGGATGAACGGCGTTGTCTACACCGTGGTGGGCGTCGCACCGGAGGGGTTCGGCGGGATGTTCCCGGCCACGACGGTCCAGATGTGGATCCCGCTCGGGATGGTCGATCAGGTCGAGCCGCTCGGGAACAACCGCCGCACGTCCAGCGTGGGCGGCGAGTCGCGCCTGGAGCAGCGAGGCCTGCATTTCCTGTGGCTCAAGGGCCGGATGCGGGACGGCGTGGAGCTGACCCAGGTCCGCTCGGAGATGGAGGCGATCGCGGCGCGCCTGGCGACCGAGTACCCGGAGTCGAACGAGCGCGAGCGGGTGACGGTGCTCAGCACCAACGACGTGGCGATCAACCCGGACTTCGATGGCACGGTAGCACCCGCGGGAATGGTGCTCCTGACGGCGGTCGCGCTAGTGCTGCTCGTCGCGTGCGCGAACCTGGCGAACATGCTTCTCGCCCGGGTCCGCTCGCGCCGTCACGAGGCGGCGGTGCGGCAGGCCATCGGTGCCAGCCGCGGGCTGTTGGTGCGTTCGCTGATGACCGAGAGCCTGCTCCTGGCGTTGGCCGGTGGGGTCGTGTCGGTGGCGCTCACCCTCTGGCTCACGGGGTTCCTCGGCCGGTTCCAGCCCGGGCTTCCCATCGACCTGAGCCTCGACATAGCGCCGGACTGGCGCGTGCTGGCCTTCACGTTCGCGGTGGCCGTGGGCGCCGGCGTGGCATTCGGACTCGTGCCGGCGCTCAGAGCGTCGCGCGTGGACCTGGTCCCCGCGCTCAAGGACCCCGGCGAAACGGGCACCGGCACGCGCGGCCCGAAGCGAATCGAGCTGCGCGACGCCCTGGTGGTGAGTCAGGTCGCCTTCTCGCTCCTACTCCTGGTACTCGGCGCGCTGCTGTCCAGGAGCCTGGTGGCCGCGGCAAAGGTGGACCTGGGCTACGACGCGGACCGTACCGCGTTCCTCGCCATGCCGCTCGAGATGAACGGCTACGACCGGGCATCGGGTGCCGCGCTCGTCGAGAACGCGAAGCGCCAAATTCTGGGGGTGCCGGCAGTCGAGGCCGTCGGGATGGCCAGCCGCGTGCCGTTGTCACTCAACAATAACGGTTTCGGAATCTACATCGACGGCAACCCCATGACCGAGGCCGACCGACCCATCGGGCTGGACGGCGCCAGCATAGACGAGGACTACTTCGACGCCTTGGGGCTCCGAATCGTGGCCGGC
>JASFLD010000455.1:0-4171 GCA_050118275.1 Gemmatimonadales bacterium | reverse complement strand
CAAGAAGGTCGTAGCGGAAGGCGGTAGCTAGGCGTACGACACCCCCGGATTCGAGCCGTCGTCCACCACCACGGGTGGGACGGCCGGCGCGGTCGCCGCAACGCACTTACTTCTGCAAGGCCGCCAGTACCTGGTCGCCGTGCCCTTTCGGCCGGACCTTCTCGAAGACCCCTTCGATCTTCCCGGCCTCGTCGATGACGAAGGTAGTCCGAAGAATGCCCTCGTATGTCTTGCCATACATCTTCTTCTCGCCCCACGCGCCGTAGGCGTCGGCCACGGAGTGATCCGGATCGGACAGTAGCGTGAAGGTCAGACCGTATTTGGCCTTGAATTTCTGGTGCGACGCCACGCTGTCCGGGCTCACGCCCAGTACGGTTGCCCCCTGCGCCTCCAATTCCGGCTGTCGGTCGCGGAGCTCGCACGCCTCAGTCGTGCAACCTGGAGTGTCGTCTTTCGGGTAGAAATACAGCACCACCTTCTTGCCCCGTAGGTCGGACAGTCTGACCCGTTCACCTTCATCCGACAACAACTCGAAGTCGGGGGCAGTATCACCGGCCTTCAGCATTCGGCCTCCTCGTTCTACCGTTCCACGTAGCGGCTCGGCATGACAGCTAACCGGAGAGCGCACGGTTGGCAAGGTCCTTGCATAGCTTGCCAGCAACATAGTATGAGTTCTTGGTGCAATCTCAGCGTGTGCCCCACAGCCGGGTGGCGTCGGCAGCGGCGCAGGGCCTGTCAGGAACCCGTGAACCGGACCCGATCGTGATGGACAAAGCTGAAATCGACACGACCGCACTCCTGCTCGAACTCCACGAAGCGCATCTGAAAGCGTGGAACGAACACGACCTGGGCGCCCTGGGCGAGATCTACCACTGCGACTGCCTGATCTACAACACGATTGCCCCGCCGCAGTTCAATGGGCTCGCCGAGTTTGTGGACCACATACTCCCCGTGCTCCAGTCGTATTCCGGATTCCGGCTGCGGACCTTCGACCGAGTCGCCCGGGTCGAGGAGCGTGAGTATACGGGCATCGGCTGGATCGCCTCTCGCTATGAGCTCGAAGCGCGCAGGCGCGAGGGTGTGTACCGCCGCTCGGGACGCTGGACCGAGGTCTACGAGAAGGAAGGCGGCACGTGGAAACTCGTCCATTTCCACTCCTCCGATGATCCGGAACCCGCCTGACCCCAATCGATCATCGCTCAGATGGGACGAGGGCTTGCCGGGACCAACGCGCGCTCGAACACCGGCACCTAGCGTTGCGATGCCAGAATCGCGTTCGCTTCCTTCGGCTTTACGAGGACGTGGTCAAGGGATACGGTATCCGCTGCAGCATGACACGACTCCTGCGGCGCCAGACTAAAACAGCGACAGCTGAGGATCCAGCGCGTCCGGCTCCACCACCGGTTCTCCCAGGTCGCGCAGCAGTCGCCGCGCACTCGCAGGTGAGTGCCCTTCGTAGTGGTTGTTGAAATAGCCGAAGATCTCCCGCACCTGCCTTCTGAGTTGCTCGAGCACGACGGACCAGGCTGCGATCTGGGCCGAACGGTCGACCTGTACGTGCGTGTAGGCGGCGACATGCGGCCGACTGCCCAGCCACCGGAAATAGGCGAGATCCGCCGTCGGCCGCAGGGCTTCCGCCATGACCCGCTCTCTGGGAATCCAGGGACCGTCGGACAGGGCATGTCCAACCCCGGCATCGGTTAGAGCAGCCGTGAAACCCTCGTCCAGCCAGCCGACATGGCGAGAGGCGCGTGATGCCCCTCACCCCGTGGAGCTGATCTGGCTGGGAGCCAAGCTCGAGGCCGGACTTCAGCGGTCCTCACCCCCGGAAAGGGACGCCGCTTGATGAACTCCGATCCACCAAACGTCTGCGATTACCCCCGCTAAGACCCCGGCTTCTTGAAGCCGCGGCGGATGAGCCCCTCGACATGGGCTCGTGCCGACGGGTTCCGCACCGCATTCTGGGCATGGAGACGCTCCACAGCCGCTCGGCCCTCTGCCCCCATCTCGGCCAATCTTATCACTGCTTCGAGTGGCAGCGGCCACTCTGTCCCGGCATCCTCTGGGTGACTCTCACGAGCCACCTGCTCCAGGAAATCGACTGCCCGGGCCCGCTCCGCCTGAAGAGCCATCAGGTCTATGATTGCCAACTGCAACCAGTAGTCGTCGGACTGACGATAGATCCTCGCCAGGCGGTCAACGATCCCCGGATAGCGTATTTCGGCGGGCGGCTCCTCCGCACCTGGTTGAGTGTAAAGCCAGAACCGGCCGGGTGCCGATACCCCAAGCACGGCCGTGACTCGCTGATCGTGGTCATTCGATGTGAGGGCAACCCGCTCCAGGCTATCGAGTACGGCGTTGACAAACTCTTGCGGAAAGACAAAGAGGCTGTCTTGTTGCGCCGAAGCTCCGGCGCTGACCAGCAACTGAAGCAGACCCGCAGTAACAAGTAGCTTCGCCGTTCGTAGGGCCCTGTTAATCGTGCACGTCTGCTGAATCATAGACATTGGCCACTTCATCGACTTCCGGGGAAGCACTCGACCTGCCTGGCGATGAAGGATCCCACCGAGTCGACGCCCGGAACGACGGGACACCGGCGAAAGAAGACGCGCGGACACGGCTCACGACCGCGGGTCTGGCGATGGCCTTCAAGCGCTTCAAATCGGCACAGAGGAGTTGGAGGCGCGTGATGCCCCTCACCCCGTGGAGCTGATCTGGCTGGGAGCGAAGCTCGAGGCCGGAGTTGAGCAATCCTCACGCTGAAAAGGGACGCCGCTTGATGAACACCGATCCACCAACAACTGCGATTACCCCCGCTAAGACCCCGGCTTCTTGAAGCCGCGACGGATGAGCCCCTCGACATGGGCTCGTGCCGACGGATTCCGCACGGCATTCTGGGCGTGGAGACGCTCCACAGCCGCTCGGCCCTCCGCCCCCATGTAACCAGCCAATTTTATCACTGCTTGGAGTGGTATCGGCCAGTCTCTCCCAGCATCCTCTGGCTGACTCTCACGAGCCACCTGCTCCAGGAAACCGACCGCCTGGGCCCGCTCTGCCTGAAGAGCCATCATGTCTATGATTGCCGACTTCACCCGGTAGTCGTCGGACTGGCGATAGATCCTCGCCAGGCGGTCAACGATCCCCGGATAGCGTATTTCGGCGGGCGGCTCCTCCGGACCTGGTTGAGTGTAAAGCCAGAACCGGCCGGGTTGCGATACACCGACCACGGCCGAAACTCGCTGATCGGGGTCATTCGATGTGAGGGCAACCCGCTCCAGGCTATCGAGTACCGCATTGACACGCTCTTGGGGAAAGACAAAGAGGCTGTCTTGTTGTGCCGAAGCTTCGGCGCTCACCAGCGTCTGAACCAGACCCGCGGTCACAAGAAACGTCGCCGCTCGCAGGGCCCTGTTAATCGTGCACGTCTGCTGAATCATAGACATTGGCCACCTGCCCGGAGGATGCGTGGTTAAGTCAGATGCACTCCGATTCTCCATTGAGCGTTTGCGTGATCCGAACCTTCAAATACTTGAGGGAGTCGGTGTCCAGTACCCAGGCCTGTCCACACTGGTTCCCTTGTTTATAGTTATCCTTTACTTTGGTATGATCGCCCGAAAACTTGCGGATCCTCTCACCTGCCTCCCATACACTGTCGGTCAGGACTGCCTGAAGATACTCCTTCGATATATTGACATAGCTTTCCACCAGACGCTTCGGATCGTTAAGCGTGTCGCGCGCGGCTATCTGGGCCCGTGCCTCATGTCCGTTGGCCACGGTAGAGTCGTGTTGGTGCTCGGGTCCGAAACCCACGTGCTTACAGATAACCGAATACAACCGGGTTAGGGCCTCGAGGAGCGCTAGAAGCTCGAAGAAAGCTCTGGCGTATACCGGTAGGTACCGCGAAGCGGGGGTGCGGTCGGGACAGAAGCGACCCACCCAATCGGGATACGACCAGCCCTGCGTACCGACACAGTCCGCGCGCTCATCGATCCGACCCTCTCCGTTCTGCCCGGCGAGACCTCGGCTAGCGCTTCTTCGGCTGGGAGGGACGCAACTCCACACGGCTGGGAAGCGAGCGATCTTCGTGATCCAGCAGCTGGAGCACGACTCTGGCGACATCCGCGGGCACCAGCTTCCACGACTCTCCGCTGGGCTCGGTGTCGTTGAAATG
>JASFLD010000454.1:0-4171 GCA_050118275.1 Gemmatimonadales bacterium | reverse complement strand
GGTTCGACCTTCTACATTTTAACGGGTTTCCACGGCCTGCACGTGCTGGGCGGGCTGATCCTCCTGATGTTGTTGCTCGGATTGACCTGGGCCGGACGCTACGAGCAGCCGCGAAAGTCCGCCGTGGAGAGCATCGGGATGTACTGGCATTTCGTGGATGGCGTCTGGATCTTCATCTTCTCACTGGTCTATCTGCGATTGGTGCCATGACGCTGCAGAGACTGTTGCTCGAAGGGTGGGACTGGAAGCCCTCGGTCGTGTTGGGCTGTCTGGCTTTGCTGGTCGCTTACGGAGCGGCGACCCGTTTTCGACCGCGCGGCCGGGCGGCGCTGTTCGGCATCGGAGTTCTGCTGCTGCTGATCGATCTGGTGTCGCCCATCGACATGCTCGGCCACCACTATCTATTCAGCGTCCACATGGTCCAGCACCTATTGCTGATCTTCGCCGTTCCACCGTTGCTGTTGCTCGGCTTGACCGCTCGATTGATGGAACGGGTTCTCGCCGTACCGATCCTGGCACGTGCCGAGCGAGCCCTGGGTAGCCCGTGGGTCGCCTGGGCGCCTGCTATTGTGATCCTCTGGCTCTGGCATGTGCCGGCGCTCTACGACGCCGCTCTGGAAAGCCTCCCACTGCACATCATCGAGCACCTCACGTTCCTGATCAGCTTCACGATATTTTGGTGGCCCGTCCTCGCGGTGCCCGGACCTCTCCGCCAGCCGCCCTGGGTCGTGATCGTCTATTGTTTCGCTGCCTCAGTGGCCTGCGCCGCCCTGGGAATCCTGATCACACTTTCACCGCCAGGCCGTTACGCGGCATACACGCATCCCGCCGACCCGAACGGACTCCTGCCGCTCATTCGGGAGCAATGGGGCTTGTCGGCCGCTGCCGATCAGCAGCTGGGCGGTGTGCTGATGTGGGTTCCCGGCTCGTTCGTCTTCCTGACTGCGATCATTGGAGCGCTGATCCGTTGGTACGGATCGCCGGAACCGAACCTGGACACCGTACAAACCGAAAGCTGAACAATGTCAGATATGAAGGTGACCTCCCCCGATTCTGATGCAGCGCGGCCAGCGCAAAATTCTCAAGGCAGCACGCCGCTGCCCGAGTCGATACCACGGGCAACGATCTGGCCCGCGGTTCTGGCGCTTGGCATTGTCGCCGGAGTCTGGGGTGTGCTGACGTCGTTGTACATGACAGCCGTCGGCGTCATCGTTTCCATCGTCGGCATCGGCGGCTGGATCCGTGAAATCATGCTCGAGAACTCAGAGGCGTGACACCCATGTCCATGCAAACCAGTGAACAGGCCGATTCGCCGAGTCGAAGGGATTTTCTGGCATTCATCGGCGCGGGGCTCAGCGCTTTGATAGGCGCGGCCGTCACCCTTCCGGTCGTCGGTTTCGTGTTCGCGCCTCTGCTTCGCAAGTCTCCAGAAATCTGGCGGACTGTGGGGCCGGCCGACTCCTTCCGGGTCGGAGCGACCGTCGAGGTCGTCATCGAGGACAGTTCTCCTTTGCCGTGGTCCGGCATAACGGCCGAGACGGGAGTATGGCTGCGGCGTGACAACGCCTCGCGGTTCACCGCCTTCTCCCTCAACTGCAGTCACCTCGGCTGTCCGGTGAGATGGGTCGATGAGGCCAACTTGTTCATGTGTCCCTGCCACGGCGGCGTCTACTATGCCGATGGAGCCGTGGCCGCGGGCCCGCCCCCTCGAGGGCTCACCCGCTACCCCGTGCGCGTGCGGTCCGGGAACGTCGAGATCCGGGCCACGCCCATTCCCATCACGTGAGCGAACTCGAGATGAGACGACCTACCGGACTGCTGAAACGGATCTGGATCTGGCTGGACGACCGGACGGGACTCGGACGCGTCTGGGAGGTGCTGGCCAAGCATCGCACGCCGCCCGGTACCGGGTGGATGTACATCTTCGGCGTCGCGACGCTGACCGCATTCATCGTCCAGGTGATTACGGGCATCGCGCTGGCGACCGTCTACGTGCCAGCCGCGGATACAGCCTATCAGAGTCTGGAGTTCATTACAAATCGGAGCACGTTGGGCAACCTGATTCGTGGGCTGCACTACTTCGGCGCCTCGGCGATGATACTCTTCGTCGGCATCCATATGGTGCGGGTTTTCCTGACGGCATCATACAAGTACCCGCGTGAGGTCAACTGGCTCACGGGTGTCGCTTTGCTCGGGCTCACGGTCACGATGGGCTTCACCGGCCAGTTATTGCGCTGGGACCAGAACGCCGTGTGGTCAGCGGTCGTGGCAGCAGAACAGGCCGGCCGTACCCCGTGGTTGGGCAAAGCCATCGCGCACTTCATCTTGGGCGGCCGCAACATCGGCGGCGCCACACTGAGCCGGTTCTTCTCCGCGCATGTGTTCCTGCTCCCGGGAATGATCATCGGGATCCTCACGATTCACCTCTATCTCGTGATTCGCAACGGAATATCGGAGCCTCCCAAGGCGGGTGAGCGCGTCGATCCGGCAACGTACAAAGAGAAGTACCGCAACCTGCTGGAAGAGCGCGGATTGCCCTTTTGGCCGTACGCCGCCTGGCGCGACATCGTCTTCGCCGCGCTGGTGGTCCTCGGCATCGTGCTGCTGGCCGCGATGATCGGACCGCCTGTCCTGGGCAAGCCGCCCGATCCGACGATTGTGCAGGCGCAGCCCCGGCCCGACTGGTACATGCTCTGGTACTTCGCGCTTCTGGCGCTCCTGCCCCACGGGACGGAGAGGTATCTGATCCTCCTCATCCCATTGGGCATAGGCCTGGTGCTCATCCTGCTGCCGCTAGTGGCCAACCGTGGCGAGCGAAGCCCACGCCGTAGGCCCTGGTCCATCGCCATCGTGCTGAGCGTCGTGGTTGTCGTGGGGATACTGTGGCACGCCGGCGCTCGAACTCCGTGGTCGCCCGACTTCAGCGCCAAGCCCCTCTCTGCCGATGTCGTGAACGATACGACGCCGCTGGTCTTACGCGGCGCTAGTCTGTTCCATGCGAAGGGCTGTCAGTACTGCCACCGAATCGCCGGCCAGGGAGGACAGCGGGGACCCGATCTCTCGACGGTCGGCGACCAATTGACCGCCGAAGAACTCACCATCCAGATCATGAACGGCGGCTACAACATGCCCGCCTATGGCGGCAACATGCGTCCCGACGAACTGGACGCGCTCGTCGCGTTCTTGCGGTCGCGTACGTCAGCATCGCGCGCGGTTCCGACGCCGCTGGACGCCTCGCAAGGAGCGCCCGATTCTGAGCGTTGACACCGTGTCTCGCAGCGCCGCGAGACTGGCTTCCTCGCGGCCTGACCCGCATGGACGGGCACGGAAACGGACGGCGGCAACCGAAGGAGTCTCGTGAATGCTCGGTTGGAGGAGACGGCGACGCGAGCGTCTGCGACAGCGCCCGTTGCCGGACAGTTGGGTCGCGATCATCGAGCGAAACGTTCCCTACTACCGTACACTCAACAGCCCCGACCGACGGGAGCTGCAAGGTCACATACAGGTATTCCTGGCCGAGAAGCGATTCGAGGGTTGCGGAGGGCTCGAGCTGACCGACGAGATCCGGGTCACCATCGCGGCCCAAGCCTGCATCCTGCTCCTGCACCGCGACACCGACTACTACGCTTCGCTTCGCACCATACTCGTCTACCCGGATCCGTATATCGCCCGAGTGGCGCGGCGGCTGCCGGGCGGCATCGCGATCGAGGGCCACGAGGTGCGTCTCGGCGAGTCATGGGTTGCGGGAGCGATCGTCCTGTCGTGGGATGACGTCCTGAGAGGGGCGCTCGATATCCATGATGGACACAACGTCGTCTTCCACGAATTCGCCCACCAACTCGACGCCGAATCGGGTTCGGCGGATGGCGCTCCGGACCTGCCGCGACGATCGATGTACCTCGCTTGGGCTCGCGTGATGAAAGCCGAGTACGCGCACCTGCTCGATGACCTGGCCCATCATCGTGACACGCTGCTCGACGGTTACGGCGGCACGAGCCCCGCCGAGTTCTTCGCCGTGGCGACCGAGTGCTTCTTCGAGAAACCAGTTCAGCTCGAAAAGACCCACCCGGCATTGTATGACCAGCTCAAGCTCTTCTACCGGCAGGATCCAGCCGCCAGTACATCCGGGTGAGCTCCCAATCCAAGCGCCAGCGAGGCATCTGCAGACGCA
>JASFLD010000453.1:0-4177 GCA_050118275.1 Gemmatimonadales bacterium | reverse complement strand
GAAACGAAGCTCAATTCGTTTGACAGTGGAAGGGTGGCAAACCGTTGGGATCGGCGGCGGTACCGGCAAAGAACGCCACCCGGCCGCTCGATGCGCGGCCAAGCTGGTGAATGTTCCGACTCGAGGCGCGCGATCAGAAAAGCGAATACTGGGAGGACGGCTCGGCTTCAGCACGCAGCGCCGCCACCACTCGGTCGAGGAGGCCGGACGGAAACACATCCCCGACCTCCAGGGCGCCCCGATGGAGCGACAGTGCAGTCGCGACCTCGTCGAATCCCCGCGGCACCGGCGTCGCGCCTCCCTCCGCCGCCGCCGCGGCCGACGACGTACGAAGCAACAACTCATCCAGGTCCTGGTTGTCGCGGCCGTGAATCATCGCCAGGGCCGCTCCCGCCATCAGCAGGTGCGGCAGCGCCGAGCCGTCGGGTAGCCTGAACTCCACGGTCGGCGACGTCACCGCATCACCTGTCTCGTTGGTTGGCACGATGGGCAACCGGATCAAGGCATTACGGTCATACTCCCCCCATACGATGCTGTTGGGCGCCTCCTTGGCCTGGATCAACCTGGCAAACGAACCCTGGACCCGATTCCCGAACGCCATCAGCGCCGCACCCAACTGGACCAATCCGCCGATCAACCAACGCGTTGGTTCCGCTAGGCCGTTGTCGGCTTTACGAATCGCGAGTGGCTTGCCCGCCCGCATGGGAGCGAAGTGGAAGTGGAGCCCGCTACCAGCATGTCCCTCGAGCATCATAGGGTCGGTGCTGCAGCGCATCCCCTGTCGGTGGGCGAGGTTTCGCAGGACCCACTGTGTGAGCAGGATACCGTCGGCCGCTTCGGGCAGCGGAGCCAGGGCCAGCTCGATCTCGTGCTGTTCCCAGATGACGCCCTGCGTCTCCTTCGCTTCGATATAGCCGACCTCGCTGTGCCCGTACTTCACCGGCACGCCGATGTCGGCCAGAAGGCCCAGCGCTCTTCGTCTCAGATCCTCGCCGAAGACGAAAGGCGAGGTCGCGTGATAGCCCCGGTCGTCGGCGCCGTAGATGTCGTTCTCGTCCCACCGCTTTCCGAGGTAGTACTCGACTTCACCCAGAGCCCACAGCTCGATCCCCGTCTTCTCCCGTAGCAAGTCAGCGGCGCGCCGCAGAATCGTATCCGGCGATTGAGGCAATGGTGTCCCGTCGCGACCGGCGTGTCCGCACAGCAGCACCAGGGTCGGGAGCGATGAGAAGGGGTCCATGAAGGCGGTCTCGGCCCGCGGCCGCAAGACAATGTCCGACGCTCCAGTCGGAATCCCGGTCCCCGGAAACAAGCTCGACCCATCGGCCCGCTCGCCGCCCTGCACGATGTCGGCGAGGTGAGAAACACTTCGTGGGACGAAGTCGAGCGTCTTGAGCCAACCATCCCCGCCTACGTGCATGAGGCTGACAACCAGGATCCGCCGGCTGCTGACTAGATCGATCAGGTCGTCCACCGACCACTCCCCGCGCGGTTTTCCCAACTCCATCTCCAAGCTCGCCCCGACGGGGGCCGGTGAACCCAACCCCGCCTGTTCGCTCATCGATCAAACCCTTCTGTTATCGCCGAAAATGACGGGCATATCGTTTGCAACATCTCGGATCGTCTCTCAGCCCCGGGCCGCTGGCTTGCCAACATCGCTCGTGGCAAACGGCGTACCGGTACTCAACGCTGAACCGGCAGCGCTCCCGCGGGCTGGTCGCCGCAGCCGGAGTCTCGCCCGGGCCAAGACAGCACAGAATGTGGCTTTCTTGTCCCCGGCTGGAAAGGTATCTTGGGGCTCGCAGCGAAAACGGTATCCAACCGGCTCGAGCGGTCCGAGAATTCGAGCTGACTTATAGGTGAATCTGGAGGCAACGACATGTCAGAGATGGACAAGAAGGCGGACTTGGCCGGTCCGGGGATCGGCAGCTACGAGGAGTTGGAGAAGATCCTGCCGACGGACTACGAGTCGGCGCTGGACCGAAAGGACACGATGCGCGCTCTCTTTGGTGTAAAGAAGTACATCGAGGAGAACCTCTGCAAGGAACTGAACCTGATGATGGTCCAGGTCCCGCTGATCGTGGACGTGGAGAGCGGCGTCAACGACATGCTGGATCGCGACGGCTCGCGCACACCGATCGAGTTCCACATCTCCAACGACCACGGCAAAAACCCCATCACCGCGCAAGTAGTGCAAGCGGCGACCAAGTGGAAGCGGCCGGCGCTGAAGCAGTTCGGCTGCAAGCCCGGCGAGGGCATCTGCACCGACATGAAGGCGGTGAGGAAGGACTACTTCCTCGACCACGACCACAGCGCCTACGTCGATCAGTGGGATTGGGAACGTGTGATCACCGCCGACGACCGCAACCTCGATTTCCTGACGGATGTAGTGAAGAAGATCTGGAAGGTCCTGTACGGGGCTGGCAAATACGCCCAGGAGGAGTTTCCGGCTTTGAAGGGTAAGTATCCGGACTTCCCCGAGGAGCTCACCTTTCTGCACGCCGAAGAGATCCTCGACATGTATCCGGACCTACCGCGTAAACAGCGGGAAACGCAAGTCCTGCAGGAGTATCCGGCGATATTCATCTATGGGATCGGCTGGCCGCTCGAGGATGGTTACCCACACGAGATGCGGGCGGCGGACTACGACGACTGGATCACCCCGACTATCGTCAAGAACGGCAAGCAGATGCACGGGCTGAACGGCGACATCCTGGTTTGGAACCCGGTGACCCGGCGCCGTCACGAACTGACTTCGATGGGGATCCGCGTCAACGCCGATACCCTGGTGCAGCAGCTCGAGATGAGCAACCAGATGGACTCGCTGAAGCTGCCCTACCATCAGGGGATCGTGAATGGTGAAGTGCCGCTGAGCATCGGTGGCGGAATCGGTCAATCGCGCACCTACATGTACCTGCTGCGGAAGGCGCACCTGGGCGAGGTCAGCGTCACGGTGTGGCCGAAGGTTTTGAAAGATATGTGCGCGGAGCGAAAGATCTTCGTGCTCGAATAGGCGAGCGTGCTTCTCCCATTCTTGCGGAAGGGCCGGCACCGACCGGCCCTTCCGCATCCCCGCGGTCGTCCTCTTCCTCCCAATGAAGAGTGACTCGCCTCCACCAACCTCGCCGATCGGCTGCACGCTCGACTCGATCTTCTCCGGGCCCTTCCGCCGGTACGGCTTTACCCAGTGAGGCGCACTCTGCCACCTGCGGTCTGGGCGTTCAGCCGGCTCTGGTCCCATTCGGAACGGGCTTCTCCGGCACCGCGAGCACCGGTCTAATGCCATCGGGATAGCCGAGGTCGAACAACATGCCCTCGGACACCTCGCCCGCCATCCGCTTGGGCTCGAGGTTCACGACGAACAGCGCCTGCCTACCTTCGATCTCACGCGGGTCTTCTCGCTCCTGCTTGATGCCCGCCAGGATCTTGCGCTTGTGATCGCCGAGGTCGACGCTGAGTCTGACCAGCTTCTTCGACCCTGGGAAGGCCTCCACGGCCTCGATGGTCCCAACGCGAATGTCGACCTGCTGAAGCAGATCCAATGAAATCGTCGGCTTGACGGGCGCGGCACGGAATGTAGTCATACTCTAACCTCGCATTCTCAGGTCTCTAGTTCGAGCTTCTAGCCCGAAGCTGACAACACGGACTACGGTGGGGGAAAGTAGGCAAGTGGACAAAGTAAGGATTGTCGAACGGCGCCGCGTCTTCGACGATGTTTTCGCCATCGACGAGGCGGTGATCAAGCATCGCCGTCACGACGGGTCCTGGACTCCGCCGCAGCGTCAACTCTGCTTCGAGCGCGGCGACTCGGTGGCGGCCCTGCTGGTCAATCGCGAGACCGGCAACCTGGTGTTGGTAAATCAGTTCCGCTATCCGACCTACGAGAAAGGGTCCGGATGGCTGACCGAGATCGTCGCGGGCGGCGTGGACGACGAGTCGCCTGAAGAAGCCATTGTCCGGGAGGTCCGCGAGGAAACAGGCTGCGACGTCGAGAACCTCGCGCACATCTCCACCTTCTACGTCTCGCCCGGCGGCACGTCGGAACGGGTCATACTCTACTACGGTGAGATCGCCGGGTTCGACGGCAGAACCTCCGGGCTGGGCGTCGGCGATGAGGATATCCAGGTGATCGAGAAGTCGCCGGAGGCACTGTGGCAGGAATTCGTGTCGGGGCACT
>JASFLD010000452.1:0-4189 GCA_050118275.1 Gemmatimonadales bacterium | reverse complement strand
CACGGACCAGCTGCCGCCTTTCTCCGACTACGCGATGGCCGGCCGGACCTACCGCTATTTCAGCGGTGATCCGCTGTTCCCCTTCGGTCACGGACTCAGCTACACGACGTTCGCCTACGCGAATCTGATCGTTCCGTCGCGAATCGAAGCGGGAGAAGGGCTGACGGTCTCTGTGGACGTGGAGAATACGGGCCAGCTGGCGGGCGACGAAGTCGTTCAGCTCTACGTGTCTCACCCGGCGGCCAGCGTTCCGGTACCGATCCGTGCGCTGCAGGGCTTCGCCCGCGTCTTCCTCGAGCCCGGCGAACGCCGGACCGTGTCGTTCGATCTCACCGCCAGGCAACTGTCGCTGATCGATGCCCGCTTTCGACGCGTCGTCGCGCCGGGTGTCATAGAGATCAGCGTCGGCGGTAAACAGCCGGGCTTTAGCGGACATGCAGATGCGCACACCACAGGCACCCTCAGCGCACGGCTCGAAATAGTCGGCACCACTGTGGAGATAGCCCAATGACCGAGCAGGTGCGCCAAACCGCCTTCCTCCGCGGAGCCGGTGCCAAGGGATGGTGAAAGAGCGTGAGAGCCGCAATACGGCAAGAGAGCGGGCCCTGACGCGAGTGATCCGCCTCAGGGCCGTCCGCCAAATTGTCCGAGTCGTGCAGCGCCAGATCGCTGCCGTCGATTAGCGGTTGCGGAACCAGGGACGCTCGATCAACGGCCGGGGCCTGGCCGCCGCCGTGTTGCTCAGCACACGCTGCAGCACGCAGGCGCTGTAGTAGATCTCCGCGTTACCGGCGCCCAGATCCGTCTCGCCCGCTTTCACCCCGCCGAAGAAGGTGAACCCGCCCAAGGCGATCAGCTCGCCTCTTACGATGACCGGACCGTAGAAGATGAATCCGCCCTCCGCCGTCAGGTCGCCTTCCACCAGCAGCAGCCCCTGTCCCACCTGCTTCGCCTTGAGATACAGATCCCCCTTCGCGTAGATGGTGGGGAACCAACTGGCGCACGGCGCGCCCGGGTTCTCGGGATCGCCCCAGTTGTAAGGATCGGCGCTGTTGCACGTGCCGTCCACGTTGTACGAGGGCCGTGGAATACTGCCGTCCATCACCTGCCCGTTGGGAAGCACGATATCGGCATCGGCGGCCAACTCGTCAAACGTGATGTCACCCAGGTCGAAGAAACCGACCGTATCTGGGTCCTCCGCCAGCGGTGGGGTGCCCTTTACTTTCGCGGCACCCACCCGCTCGTACAGCGTGGAGTCCGCCATGACGACGCCGGCTTTGTCCTCGTCCAGGCCCGTGCAGTAGGGCCCGTTCCAGGCCGACGGGATGTTGTCGAACCCGACGATGTCCGCCGTGCCCGCCAGGTAGGTGCTATCCAGCACTTCGAGGGCGGCCTGGAATGGATTGTCCAGCGGCCGCGTGTGCACCAGCAAGCCGGCGGTCTGCACGAAGCCGTCCTTCGACATCCCCTCGGCCCGCACGGCGAAGAGCGAGTGGATCGAGCTTCCGTCACCGAGCTTTACGACGCCGGCTCGGTAGGACGCTCCACCCGGCAAGGTCCCCGAGTCCAAGAGCCAGCGGGTACCTGCGGGGATCAGCGTGTCCGGGACGCTCCAATTCTGCATACCACGGGCGAGTCCCGTTTCCGCGGCGTAGAAGGCCACTTCCCGCGAGGTCGCGCGAATCTGCGACCGCGCTTCCTGCCGCGCCAGCGAGATGCCGACCAGTCCCATGATCGCGAAGACGATGAGCATCATGATCGTCGCCGGCAGACCGAAGCCCGCCCGGCTACCGACCCTGGCGCTCGATACTGCCGGTCTAGTCATTCGTCAGCGTTCCTCATCTTGACGTACAGCGATCGGCCTCGACTGAGGGGGCGGCCCCCCCGCTGGGTCGGTACTTCGCCGATCGCCAGCATGTCGATCTCAACGCCGATGATATCGCCGAGCGTCGATGTCGGGTTCCCCTCATCATCGACGTATCCGAGCCGCAGAATCGACGCCGCGGACGAATCGGCCGGCGCCAGTTCAGCGATCGTAGTCGGCGTCCCGCTGATCGCGTCGGTCTTCAGCACCCACTTGCCATTCTCCACCACGCGCCAGTAACTGGCCGGCTTGAAGACCCGCATGGGGGCACCGAGCGGAATCTGTGACAGCACACCGTTCAACGCCGGGACAGACGCCACCCAACCCGCCGTACTGTCCGGGCAGAGTCCGGCGGCGACCGAGCCAATCGGGATGTACTTCCAGTGGTCGTCCTTGTAAGTCGCCTTGGTTCCCTGTGAGTAAACCGCAGCGCTGTCGCGCCTCAGCGGCGGCGAATCGGTCAGTGTCGTCACGGTGACCTGCGCGTTCGACAGCATCTTCTTGTCGCAGATCCAATAGATGCCGCGAAACGCTCTCAGAACGACCGAGTCCTCGCTCGCGTACACCACGTCGCTGGCCGCCGGATTGAGCGGCAGAAGCTCCGGTGTCACGACGGTCTCCAACATCTGCAGCCTATTCGTCGTGTTCGCCGCATCGCCCGCGACCATGTAGAAGCGCTGCTGCTGTATCAGCACGCCCATCATCGAGGCCAGCACGATGCTGACCAAGACGACGGCGATGAGGATCTCGACCAGGCCACCGCCGCGCTCCTCCCGTAGCCGCATCGTCATGGTCTCAGCATTGCCGTCGTCAACGTGTCGCTCCGCACCCCACCCGGGAGGTCGTATTGGTAGATCATGACGATCTCCTTGGCGGACGACGACGCGGCGATGCTCCACGTCATCTGCACACCGTCCTCCTCCGCACTCCCAGCCACGACATTGTCATACTCCGTTGACAGCAGCTGCTCCACCTGGTGCCGGGCGACCGTCAGGGCAGCGAGCCGAACGTGCGAGGAGTTGACACTCGCACCCACTCGTGCGGATGTCCCGACGATTCCCAGAAGTGCCGTCGAGAAGATGACCATCGAGATCAGCGCCTCCGTGACACCGAAGCCGGCGTCCGGGCGCAGCGGTAGGCCTTGACCCTGGGCTGAGTTTGTACGCGAACTTTTCATGCCTCTCCGTCTCCTCCGGCCGGTTCTTCCTCTGACCTTGTTACCTTTCGTCCCCTTCAGTCGTCGCGGCGGGCCGCAGAGTAAGAACTGCGCGACGTGTGCAAATAGTTGCCAAAATCCTCTTTCCCTACAGTGACTGGCGGTATCGTTTTGCCTGACAGAGCTTGGAAATAAGGACGATCCGCCTGTCCTACGGCGATGTAAGGGGGGCAATCGCTGTGCCAGCCGAGGGTTTCTACAGGGATCCGCCGGGAGGACGGCCGGGCGCCAGCCACGGCTTTTGCAGATCGGTCCGCCGGACCGCTCGCGGCAGCCGTGCGGACAGGCGCTGCCCGTCGCCGCCGGTTCCGCTGGATCCTCTACTTGTCATCGCGCCCGCCAGATCGCAAGTTTCTGATCGTCCTTTGTCAACTAGCCCGGGAGATCGCAAGCGAGGAAGTTATGGGAGAGAAGGGCCGCGGCAGTTGGCGCCGCATGTTCAACCGCAACGTCGGCGTGGGAGCCACCATACTCGGCCTCACCATCATTCTCAGCAGCTTCTTCTTCCTCGATAATATCGTCGCTTGGTACGCCACGATCATGGCTGGCTTGCTCATTGTCCTGGGCGGATTCCTCTATGCCGCCTATCCGGTGCTGACCAGTGAGCGACGCTACTTCGCCCTGCGCCGTGAAGTCGAGCACTTCATCAAGCTGGTTCGGGAGCTGAACGACGTGGCTAAGACCCCCGAAGCCAAGGACGACGTAGAGCGGATCAAGTCGAAGATGACCGAGTCGATCGACCGGATGGCGAACATGGCCGGGAAGGAGAGCAAGCCGACGCCCGCCTGATCGGCCACGTCGCAGAGACATTCAACCAGAGGTCAAGGGATGGAGACCTCGCACGTTTCGCCGAGGCGGCGCTTCGGCGCCGTCATCGTCCTCGCCCGGCGTGCCGCCGACACATTCCAACGTTTTCCTCTCGCGCTGATTGCCGCGATCGGTGCGGCGGCGGTACTGCATCGCCTGGCCGACATTTCGTTCAACGAGGGGTTGGGCGCGCAGGCCCTTTACCCGATTTTGATGACCTGCGTGCTGGCCGTCCCGCTGTTCATCGCGCTGCCCGTCACCGCGGAAAGCCGGAACTGGCCGCGCCGAGCCCGACTGGGCGC